>NZ_JBYSZW010000073.1:0-31595 GCF_058787575.1 Cupriavidus sp. FW305-3-2-15-C-LB2 | reverse complement strand
GGATTGAACTGCGTTGGGGTGGGGGCGACAGGCGGCCGCATGGCGCCAAGCCAATAGCCCCCCGCTCCCGCCTTAAACCGTCGCCGCAGTCCCCAGAATCGCCGTAGCCTGACTCGACAACGTCCCCCCATTCCCATGCACCACGGCAACCTCGGCATCCCGTACCTGCCGCTCCCCACATTCCCCACGCAACTGCCGCACCGCCTCAATGGTGATGAACATCCCATACATCCCAGGATGCACGCATGACAAGCCACCGCCATTGGTATTCACCGGCAGCCGCCCGCCCGGCGCAATGCCGCCACCGCTGACAAACTGGCCGCCCTCACCCTTGGCGCAGAAACCCAGGTCTTCCAGGAACAGCAGCGTGTTGATGGTGAAAGCATCATAGAGCTCGGCCACATCGACATCCGACGGCTTGAGCCCCGCCATGGCAAAGGCGCGCTCGCCGGATTCCTTGGCAGCCGTGACGGTCAGGTCCGGCATGCACGAGATCTGCCGGTGCCACGTGGCAGTGGCATTGCCCAGCACATAGACCGGCGGCTTGGCCAGGTCCCTGGCGCGGTCCGCGCGCACCATCACATAGGCGCCGGCGCCATCGGTGACCAGGCAGCAGTCACGCACGGACAGCGGGTCCGACACCATGCGCGCATTGAGCACATCATCGATGCTGAGCGGGTCTCGCATCATCGCTTCCGGATTCAGCTGCGCCCACTTGCGCGCGGCCACGGCGACCTCGGCCAGGTGCTCGCGCGTGGTGCCGTACTGGTGCATATGGCGCGCCGCGGCGAGAGCATATGACGTGATCGGCTGCAGCGGGCTGTACGGGTGCTCATACGGCTGCGGGTCCAGCACCGCGCGCACCTTGGAGATGCCGGCGCGGCCAACCGTGGAGGTGCGCTGGTTGCTGCCGTAGCAGACCAGCACCGCATCGCACTGCCCCGATTCCAGCGCCATCATCGCCGGCAGCATGTGCGAGACAAAGCTGGAGCCGCCGATCATGGTGCTGTCGACAAACTTGGGCTTGATGCCAAGGTACTCGGCCACCGGCATCACCCACATGCTGGCGCCGACGCTGGCGGTGGCGATGCCGTCGATGTCGCGCATCGACAGCCCCGCATCCCTGACGGCGGCCTTGGCGGCCTCCACCAGGATTTCCATTTCAGTCTTGCCGTGGGCCTCGCCCAGGCCCGCCTGGCCGACCCCGACGATGGCGACGCTGCCACGCAAATTCGACAAACTCATGGCCTCAGCCCTCCACCGAATCGAACACGACGAGAGCGGCCTCGCCTTCCTTGCCCTGCGCCACGCGTGCCTGCACACGCATGCCGATGCGCACGCTGGCGGGCGCAATGCCTTCCACGCGGCTCATCATGCGCACGCCCTCATCCAGGTCGACCAGCACCACGTTGTAGTCGCCGCCGGCATCCGGCTTGCGGCGGATCACGCTGGTGGAGTAGACCGTGCCGGTCCCCTTGGGCTCGACCCAGGCGAGCGTGTCGCCGCCGCAGTGCGGGCAGATATTGCGCGGGAAAAACACGTGGCGCTTGCAGTCCTGGCAATGCTGGATGCGGAACTGGCCAGCGGCGAGCTGGTCCGCGTAAGCCTTGTCCGGACCCACCGCCGCTTGTTGTTGGGGCATGGAGTCTCCTTCACTTTTGATGGTGCCGCCATGGACCTGCCATGGCACAGCAATCAGCTTGCCGCAGTCTGTGCATTGCAACAATTCACATCTGCCGAAGGCTGGATTTTTGAATCCGGAAAGCGCTGCGCTCAGATCACCAGTTCGATCACAAACGGCCCCCTGCGCGCATTGGCCATGCGGAACAGGTCGGCAAAACTTTCCATGTCCCTGGCCTGCGCGCCCTCCACGCCCATGCCGTTGGCCAGCTTGACCCAGTCCAGGTCCGGATTGCCGATATCCAGCATGTCCAGCGCGGCCTTGCCCGGGTTGGCGCCTACGCCCGCGAGCTCGCCCAGCAGGATGGCGTACTTGCGATTGGCCAGCAGCACCACGGTGACGTCGAGCTGCTCGCGCGCCATGGTCCACAGCGACTGCAGCGTGTACATGGCCGAGCCATCGGCCTGCAGTGCCACCACGCGCCGGTCCGGCGCCGCCACCGCCGCGCCCACGGCCAGCGGCAGGCCTTCGCCGATGGCGCCGCCGGTCAGCTGCAGCCAGTCGTGCGGGGCCGCATGGACCGTGCCCGGATAGAAGGCGCGGCCGAAGCTGATGCTCTCTTCCACCACGATCGCCTGTTCGGGCAGCAAGGCGGTCAGCGTACGTGCCACCGCCTCGGACGTGACCGCGCCGCGGGCGGGCTCAACGGATGCGGGCGCTACGGCAGCCGGCAGCGGTGCATTGCGTGCACCCACCTCGTCGGCCAGGCGGGCCAGCGCTTCGGCAAGGTCTTCCTCCGGGCGTGCCAGCACGTGGATCACGGCATCTTCCGGATACGGGCGCGGCGACTTGCCCGGGTAGGCAAAGAACGTCACCGGCGCCGGTGCGCCGACCAGGATCACGTTGCGGATGCCGGCCAGCTTGTCGCGCGCGACGTCGCCCGAATATGGCACGCGGTCCACCGCCAGGCGGCCGCTGCCGCGCGACACGCGCGCATTGGACATGGGCGAGATCAGGCGGGCACCGGTGGCCGCGGCAATGCGGTGCGCATCGGCCAGCGGCGCCTCGCGCAGCGCGCTGCCCCCCAGCACCACCAGCGTGGGCTGGCCCGAACGCAGCACGCGCGCGGCCTGCTGCACGGCGTCGGGCGAGACCTTGGGCACCGCCAGCGGCGGCAGCGGCGCGGCCACCACGCCGCCCGCATCCCAGCACACATCGGAAGGCAGGATCAGGCTGGCGACCCCGCCCGGCGCGGCGCATGCGGCCTGCACCGCGGACGAGGCATCGGCGCCGACGGACGCAGCCTGCGTGGCCGTGCGCGTCCACACCGAGACCGGACGGGCCCAGCCTTCGGTATCCGCGGTCAGCGGTGCGTCCAGCGGCCGGTGGTAGGTGGCCTGGTCGCCGATGATGTTGACCACCGGCGTCTGCGCGCGGCGCGCGTTGTGCAGGTTGGCCAGGCCGTTGGCCAGCCCCGGGCCGCAATGCAGCAGCGTGGCGGCGGGCTTGCCGGCCATGCGCGCATAGCCATCGGCCGCGCCGGTGACCACGCCTTCGAACAGGCCCAGCACGCAGCGCATGCCCGGGATGCGGTCCAGCGCCGCGACGAAGTGCATCTCGCTGGTGCCCGGGTTGGCAAAGCAGGTGTCCACGCCGTTGGCGAGCAGGGTCTTGACCAGGCTCTCGGCGCCGTTCATCGGTTGGGTAGTTTCCATGTCTCGGGTTCCGCTCAGGTTCTGGGTCAGCAGGTTGGCATTGGTTGCACGGGAGGCGTCAGGCCGGGCACGGCCGCGCCGCCAGCAGGTCGAAATCCAGGCAGACAAAGTCGGTCGGGAATTCGATGCGTGCGTAGTAGACGATCAGCTCGCCGCGCTCGCCCGGGACACAGGCAAAACGGCGCAGCTCAGCCACCGGCGCGCCCACGGCAAGCGCCAGCGCGGCGGCGGATTCGGCCCCGGCCGCGACGATCGACAGGCGCTGGCGCGCGGTGCTGACCGACAGTCCGGGGAAGCGGTCCAGCACCGGCACCGAGGCGCCCTGGCGGAAGGCCTCGGGCTCGCGCGCAAAGACGCCGGCCTCGATATAGACCTCGCCCACCGCGAACGGCCGTCCTTCCAGCCGGTGCAACCGGCGCAGGAAGTGGTATTCGGCGGCGCGCTCACCGGGGCACGGAATGCCGAGATCGGCGGGCAGCGGCACGTTGCCGGCGGATTCGACCATCGCTTCGGTGTCCAGCTGAGCGCCCACCGCCACCGCCTCGTCCCAGCTGGTCGACAGCGACACCTGCCGCCGCGACTGGCACGGCGCCTTGACGAAGGTGCCGCGCCCGCGCGAGCGCGCCACCAGCCCTTCTTCATCGAGCATCGACAAGGCATGGTGCATGGTCATGCGCGCCACGCCGTACTGGCGGCACAGCTCTTCCAGCGACGGGATGCGCTCACCCTCGCGCCAGGCGCCGCTTTCGATCTGGCGGCGGAAGATGGTGGCCAGCTGCAGGTAGACCGGCTGGCGGCTGCGCGCGAGGAGTTCGCTGGACGTGGTGTCTGCCATGCGGCAAGGGAGGTTGGGAAACGCCGGTGAACGTCGGGGAAAAAGGGCGAGGCGTGGGCCGCCCGGAGGCAGCCTGGCCGGACGACTATATAAAAGTCTATAAACCTAGACTACTCGGGTTAACGCCGATCCATGCCGCTCCGGTATTGCCAGGCCCGGGCGTGCATTCCGGGACTTTTGTCGCCCGTGCGTCACGCGCCGGAACGTGCCGCAACCCCCACTTCAGCGCTCACCTTGACACTGCCCAAGCGGACAGAATGCCACCATGCCCCAACCTTCCCGGGGGCAGGCGTGGCTGCCGCTTGCAGCCATCTCAAGGAGTCAACTTATGTTGATGCGAGACGTGATCCCCCAAATCCTGAACCGCGGCGCGGCCCAACTGGCGCCCGACGCGTTCGAGACCGCTTCGCACAAGACCTTCCACCATGCGATCGACATCTACCTCAAGGATTCCAATGCCTTTATGAACACCTACTTCGCCCGCTATTTCGAGTGGCAGGGTATTTGCCGGGAGCGCTGGTTCCATGAATGCATCCACGACAACCTGCTGGCCGCGGGCGGCGTCTTCGTGACCAAGCGCGCGCACCAGGAGTATGTCGAGGAGACGTTCCCGTTCCAGCGCGTGGATTGCTACCTGAACACCTTCCAGGTCCGGCAGTGCTCGGCCTACCTGCTGTTCCGCTTCTGCGTGGGGGGCAAGCCGGTGTCGCTGGGCTACCAGCAGATCGTCTTCGCCGACCGGCAAAAGCGCATCACGCGCTTTCCGGCGGGCATCATCGAACGGGTCAGGGAATATGAACTGGCGCTGCCGGCACTGGCCAGCTGAGCCAGGCGCGGCTGACCCCGCGCGGGTCTGAATCCGGCACCGCCGGCCGTGGCTCAGCCGGCGGTGCTGGTGCGCAGCCGGCTGTCGGCCATGGCGGTGAAGCGCGGCAGGCTGAGGGTAAAGGTGGTATGCACGGCCGGCACCGACTCGCACTCAATGCGCCCGCCGAAGGTCTCGATCACGCGCCGGCAGAAGGCCAGGCCGAGGCCGGCACCGGTGCCATGCGCCTTGGTGGAGAAGAACGGATCGAAGATGCGCGGCATGACGTCGGCCGCAATGCCCGGGCCGGTGTCGCGAAAGCGGATCACGTGGTACTGGCCCTCGGTCGCGCCGGTGATGTCGATGCGGCCGCCGCCGGCCGCGCGGATCGCATGCAGCGCGTTCTTCAGCAGATTGAACAGCACGTAGACCAGCAGCGTGTCGGAGCCGACAAAGCGCCAGCCCTGGTCGATGCCGCGCACCTGCACGCAGCCGCGCTCCTCGCCCTGGAACGGGTAGCGCTCCAGCGCCGCATGCACGCAGTCGGCAATGCCGTGCGGGGCAAAGCTGCTGCGGTCCAGCCGCTCCAGCGTGACCGAGGCCAGCGCCATGTCGATCACGGTGCTGGTGCCATCGACTTCCCGCGTGATGGCGCCGACCAGGCTCGACACGCGCTCAAGCTGGCCGGGCCGCATGCGGTCCTCGCACAGCCCCTGCTGGACCGCCAGCCGGTAGCCGTGCAGCACCTGCGGCCACGTGCGCGCCAGCTCCTGCGCCTGCATGCGGATGGTCGCCAGCGGCGTGCGCACCTCGTGCGCCACGGTGGCGGCCAGCGAATACGGATGCATCAGGTCGTAGCGCACCACGCTGACCGCCAGGATGCCCAGGCTTGCCGCCACGAACACCACGCCCGGCGGATAGAAGGCCGCGCCATAGTTGACGGCGTAGTCCACCGCCGCCAGCGAATAGAGCGCCACCGCCACCAGGCACAGCTTGTAGCGCTTGCGGCGTTCGGCGGTTGCATTGCGCCGCGCCGCCACCAGCAGCCAGGCGCGGCGCAGCGCCACCAGCACCGTCTGCACCAGGTGCAGCGGATGCAGCGGGCCGGCCCTGGGATAGTCGCCAAAGAAATAGCTGTAGTAGCCGGAGACCACCTGGTCGGTGGTCAGCAGCAGCACCGCCAGCACCAGGCTCAGGCCGTACGAGGCCAGCAGCAACGGCCGCTCGCGGCGGCACTCGGTGACTTCGGCGATGAAGTGGTAGAAGGTGGTCGGCAGGAACAGGATGAAGAGGTAGCCGAGCCGGGCCAGCATCAGCGACACATCGGGATGCGAGGCCTGGAACAGGAACACCCACGTGCCCTGCCAGGCGAAGGTGGTCACGCACAGCAGGAAGAACGAAGTGGAGACGCGCGTCACGCCCTTGGTCACCAGCACATAGAGGCCGTAACCGAGGAAGATCGACGAGACGAAGGCGGGCAAGGCTGCGTACATGCGGAGCGCGAAGGCAAGCCGGGCGGATGGCAGGGTCGGCGACGCGACATGTTATGCCCTGCGCGGGTGGCGCGTGCATCATTCGGTTGCATTCAGAGCTAATCCGCGCTTAATGCTGTGCGATACGCGCCGGCATACCCCTCGTTCCGGGGGTGCCAGGTTCCGAGCACGCGCCGCACGCAAAAAGCAAGGCGGGACGCCCGCTGGCGTCCCGCCTTGCCTAGCTGCCACGCATTGCTTACCAGCGCGTGTCCCGTTCCCAATCCTTCATTTCTTCCTCGGCGCGCTCCTTGGTATAGCCATAGCGCTCCTGGATGCGGCCGGCAAGCTGGTCACGCTTGCCGTTGATCTGCGCGATGTCGTCGTCGGTCAGCTTGCCCCACTTCTCCTTGATCTTGCCCTTCGCTTGTTCCCACTTGCCTTCGATCTGGTCCCAGTTCATCTCATGCTCCTTCATCCGGTGGCAAGGGGGCGCATTGGAGGCGTCCCCGTGCGGGTGGTGCGGTGCGTGGCCCGCCAATGCTGGCGGGATGCCGCGAAGGCTTACTTGCCGTACTTGGCCTTCACATCGGCCTGGCACTTGTCCTTGGCATCGCCCGACATCGCGTCGCAGCGTTCCTTGTCGGCCTTGTAGGCGGCGTCGGTGGCGTCCTTCTTCGCGTCGGCGCGGGCTTCCGCCACGTCGGCACGCGAACCGGTCGCCGCGGCCTTGTCGACCTTGGCAGCCATCAGTGCCTTTTCATGGGCGGCCTTGGCGTCCTTCTTGCAGACGTCCTTGTCGTTGCCCTTCTTGTCGTCGCACATTTCCTTGGCTACGTCATAGTCGCGGTCAGCCTTGGTCTTCTCGGCCTTGGCGGTCGCCTTCTGCGTGCCGTCGCGGCGGGCTTCGGCCTGGGCCTTGGCCACATCGCGGTCGCGCTTGGCCTCGGCCTTGCAGACGTCCTTGGCGTTGTCCTTCATGCCATTGCACTTGGCGGAGGCAGCCTTGTAGTCCGCATCAGCCTGCTTCACCGCGGCGTCATAGTCTGCCCTTGCCCCGGTTGCAGTCGTTCCGGACGCGGTTGTTGGTGCGGTCATCTGCGCCAGCGCAAATCCCGCCGGTGCGGCAACCATCATCGAACACACTGCTGCGGTCAGCCATTTCTTCAACATGTCGATCTCCTTTCCGGGTGATTGCGTAAAGGTACGCATGAGAGGCCGGCGGCTATGCTGCTGGCCATGCCGTAAGTACAGAGTAGGCCCGGGGGGGTATGGGAAGCAGGCGTCCGGTTCCGAAAGGCGCGTCAGACTATTCCGACATTGCAATGCGGGCGAGGCACGCGGCGGGGCATGCACCTGGTTGCTGGAGGGGGGATGGTGCGGTCAGCGCGTCATGTGCGCGACGGCGGGCGAGCATGCGTGCCGCAGAACAAGGCGCCCCTCTCCCGCGCAGCGGGAGAGGGGCGCAAATTGCCAGTGAAGTCAGGGCGGTCGTCAGCCCAGAATCGACGGCGTCAACCGGTTCTCGTCAGGCGCTTCGCCCTCTTCGTCCGGCCAGTTGCGCCCCACCATCCATTCATACAAGGTGGGCAGCACGATCAGCGTCAGCATGGTGGCGGTGATCAGCCCGCCGATGATGACGATGGCCAGCGGGCGCTGCGTCTCAGAGCCGATGGCGCGAGAGATCGCCATCGGGAACAAACCCAGCATGGCCAGCAGCGCGGTCATCAGCACCGTGCGCAGCCGGTCCATCGAGCCGGTCAGCACCGCCTGGCGCACCGGCATGCCTTCATCGCGCAGCTGGTTGAAGTAGGTGACCATGACCACGCCATTGAGCACCGCCTGGCCGAACAGCGCGATAAAGCCGATCGCCGCCGACACCGACAGCGGGATGCCGGTCAGGAACAGCGCGAACACGCCCCCGATCAGCGCGAACGGGATGTTCGAGATGATCAGCGTGGCGCTCTTGAACGACTTGAACGCATTGAACAGCAGCAGGAAGATCACCAGCACCGACAGCGGCACCACGATCGAGAGCCGCGCCATGGCGCGCTCCTGGTTCTCGAACTCGCCCGACCAGCTGATCTTGACGTCGTCGGCCTTGACGTTCTTCGCCACCAGCTTCTGCATGTCCTTGACCACGCTGCCCATGTCGCGGTCGCGGATAAAGATGCCGATCGAGGTGGTGCGCTGGCCGTTCTCGCGGCTGATGTTCATCGCACCGGATGCCGCGCGGAACGTCACCAGTTGCGACAGCGGCACCTGCGCGCCGTCCGCGGTCTGCATGAAGATATTGGGCAGGTTCGGCAGCGCGCGCTCCGACGGCTTCAGGCGCACGGCCACGCTGAAGTGCTTCTCGCCCTCCCACAGCTCGGTCGCGGCCTTGCCGGCCAGCGCGGTTTCCATCAGGTCCTGCACGTCGGCGACATTGATGCCGTAGCGCGCGGCCTGGGCCCGGTCGAACTCCAGCACGTACTGCGGCAGTTCGCCGTCACGGTCGATAAAGGCGCGCATCACGCCCTTGACCGTCTGCACGTTGGCCAGGATCTGGTCGGCCACCTTCTTGTTCTGCTCCAGGCTGTCGCTCTGCACCTTGATCACGATCTGGCCCTTGATCTGCGAGATGCTCTCCAGGATGTTGTCGCGCACCGGCTGCGAGAAATTGGGCTCGATGCCGGGGAGCTGGCGCAGGTTCTTGTCGATCTCGCCGATGATGGCGCGCTTGTTGAAGCCGTCGCGCCATTGCTTCTCGGGCTTCAGGTCCACCAGGATCTCGACGGTGTTGATCAGCTTGGGATCGGTGCCGTCGTCGGGGCGGCCCACCTTGGAGATGGTGGTATTGACCTCCGGGGTCTTGCGGATCACGCTGCGCAGCAGCCGCGCCTGGTCGCGCGCCTCGTCGATCGAGACCGATGCCGGCAGGTCGAAGCTGACCCACATCGAGCCTTCGTCCAGCTCGGGCAGGAACTCGCTGCCGAGGAACTTGCCCACGCCCACGGTCACCACCAGCAGGCCCAGCGCCGAACCCACCACCAGCTTCTTATGGTCCAGCGCCCAGGCCAGCATCGGCTCATAGAGCCGCTTGCAGTGGCGCACGATGAAGTTGTCGTCGTGCGCGATGTTCCTGGTGAGCAGCAGGTGGCACAGCAGCGGCACCAGCGTCAGCGAGAGGATCAGGGAGCCGATCAGCGCGCCCGTGACCGTGTAGGCCATCGGCGCGAAGATCTTGCCCTCGTGCCGCTGCAGCGTGAAGATCGGGATGTGCGCCGCAATGATGATGACCATCGAGAACACGGTCGGACGGCCCACTTCCGTGGTGGCCTGCAGGATGGCATGCAGGCGCGCCTTGCTGTCCTTGATCTGCTGCGCCTTGAGCTCGCCCAGCCGCTTGAAGATATTCTCAACCACGATCACCGCGCCGTCGACGATGATACCGAAGTCCATCGCGCCAAGAGACAGCAGGTTGGCTGGAATACCCACCCAGGTCAGCCCGATGAAGGTCGACAGCAGCGCCAGCGGGATGATCAGCGCCACGATCGCCGCGGCGCGCACGTTGGCCAGGAACAGGTACAGCACCGCCATCACCAGCAGCGCGCCTTCCACCAGGTTGCCGAACACGGTGTGCAGGGTCTTGTCGATCAGCGTGGAGCGATCGTAGTACGGCACGATCTTCACGCCCTTGGGCAGGATCTGGTCGTCCAGCAGGTCGATCCTCTTCTTCAGCGCCTCCAGCACCAGCGACGGGTTCTCGCCCTTGCGCATCACCACGATGCCCGAGACGATGTCGTCCTCGTCGTCCTGGCCCATCAGGCCCTGCGGCGGCGCGCTGCCGACCCTCACGTCGGCGATGTCCTTGACCAGGATCGGGGTGCCCTGGTTCTCGGCCACCACCACGTTGGCGATATCGGCCGAGGTGCGGAAACTGCCCAGCGAGCGCAGCAGGAACTGTTGCCGGCCGTGCGCCACGGCGCCGCCGCCGGCATTGGCGTTGGCGCGCTGCAGCGCGGTGAACAGCTGCGACAGCGAGATCTTGGCATCGCGCATGCGCGCCAGGTTGGGATTGACCTCGTACTGCTTGATGGTTCCGCCGATGGTGACCAGGTCGGCCACGCCCGGCACCTGGCGCAGGTTTTTCTCCACCACCCAGTCCTGCAGCGTGCGCAGCTCTTGCGCGGTATAGCCCTTGCCGGCCAGGCGGAAGCGGTAGATCTCGCCGATCGCGGTGGACAGCGGCGCCAGGTCCGGATGCACGCCGTCGGGCAGGTCCACGCTGCGCAGGCGCTCCAGGATCTGCTGGCGCGCGGTCACGTCGGTGGCGCGGTCGTTGAAGGTCACCATCATGAACGACAGGCCGAACTGCGTATGCGAGAACACCCGCACCGCGTTGGGCGTTCCGGCCAGCGCGGTTTCAATGGGGATGGTCACCTGGCGCTCCACCTCTTCGGCGGCGCGGCCCGGGTACAGCGTGATGACGTTGACCTGGATGTCGGAGACATCCGGGAAAGCTTCGATCGGCAGGTTCTTGAATGCAGCCAGGCCGCCCCCGACGAAGATAAGCAGGCCCAGCCAGACAAAGAGCTTCTGGTGCAGGGCAAAGCTGACGATGCGCGAAATCATGTGGCGGCCGTCCTCACTTCTTCTCGGACGCACGCGCCGCGTTCACGGCAGTGGCATCGCGCAGGATGTCCTGCAGGTAGAGGTTGCCGTCGGTGATCACGGTCTCGCCGTCCTTCACGCCTTCAAGCAGCTCGGTGGTGCCGGGCAGCGTCACGCCCACGCGCACCAGGCGGCGCTCGAAGGTATTGGCGGCGGTGCGCACGAACACATAGTTGCGGTTGTCGGCCAGGAACACGGCCTTGGACGGCACGGCGATGCCCTTGAACGACGCGGCCGGCAGCTTCGCGGTGACGAACATCTCTGCCTTCAGGCGCCGCTCCGGGTTGGGCACGTTCAGCCGCACCTTGATACTGCGCGCGGTGGGATCGACATAGTCGGCAATCTTGACCACGGTGCCGGAGAAGGTCTCGCCGGGCCAGGCAGCGGTGGTGAGCTGCACGTCCACGCCCGGCTTGAACAGGCTCAGGTCGGCCTCGCCCGCATCGACCTGCGCCCACAGCGTGGTCGGATCGGTCACCAGGAACAACGGCGCGGCGGGCGGCTGGTCGGGGCGCAGCTCCATGCCGAGGTTGATGTTGCGTTCGACCACCAGGCCGTCGATCGGGCTGCGCAGCGGAAAGCGCTGGTTTACGATGCCTGAGGCGCCCGCGCCGCCCGCGGCCGCGCCGTACTGGGCCAGCGCCGCCTGGGTGCGCTGCAGGTCCGCCGCGGCGCGCGCGGCGTCGGCCTGCGCCTGCTCCAGCTCCTTCTGCGCGATGATGCCGGCGCCGTACAGCTCGCGCTGCCGTGCCAGCGCCTTGGCCGCGACCGCGCTGTCGGCGGCGGCCTTGCGCGCATCGGCCTGGGCCACGCCGAAATCGGGCGAGGTCAGGCTGGCCAGCGGCTGGCCCGCTTTCACGGTGGCGCCGGGCTGCACCAGGATCTCGGTGACGCGGCCGGCAAACGGCGTCGACACGCGCACGGTCTTGTCCTCGTTCCACACCAGCCGGCCGGGCAGGCTCAGCATGCGCTCGCCGCCGGTCCTGGCGGCTTCGCCGGCGATGCCCGGCAGCGTCTTCACGCTGGCCGGGAACTGGATGGTATTGCCGCTGACCTTGGGATCGTCATCGGCCTTGGGCGCTTCAGACTTGCCGCAGGCGGCCAGCGCCAGCGCGCACAGGGACAGGGCAGCAAACCGTGCGGGCAGGCCGGCGGGGAAATGGACGGAAGACATGCGGCGGGACATGCGTGACAGGAGGGAGTGCATTGGATTCGCTGGGACTGCGGTTCAGGGACGCGAGCTTGTCGCAGTGCCGGTCGTGGAGGTCTGCAGCGCGGCGCGGTAGGCCGACAGGGCCTTGGCGTAATCGCCCTGGGCGCTGACGGCATCGAGCCGGGTCTGGCGCAGCGCGCGGCGGGCATCGAGCAGGTCGAGCACGCCGGTGGCGCCCTTGCCGTAGGCAAACTCGGCGCTGCCGGCCACGCTTTCGGCGGCGGGCAGCACGTCGTCGCGCATCTGCCGCAGTGACTGGCGCGCGGCTTCGAGCTGGCTGCGCAGCCGTTCCATCTCATTGCCGGCTTCCAGCAGCACGCGGTTGCGGTCGTCCAGCGCGGCGTAGTAGTCCACCTCGGCGCGGCGGGCCTCGCCGCCGTTGCTGTGGCGCACGTACAGCGGGATCGTCAGGAACACGCCGTAGCTGTTGCCGCTGCCGTTGGTATTGGTGGCGGAAACCGGATAGTGCTCAGCCTGCGCGCCGACGGTCACGTCGGGCACGCGGCCGGCGCGCGCCAGGTCGCGCGCGGCGGCGGCCGCGGCCAGGCGGGCCTCGGCCGCTGTTACGTCGGGGCGGCGCTGCAATGTGTCGGGATCGACCTGCGGCACGGGCGTATCCAGCGGCGGCCAGTCCGGCACCAGCCGGTTGCCGGCAAGCGTGCCGGGCACGCCCATGGCCTGCGCCAGCTGGGCCTTGTCGCGCGCGTGGTCGGTCATGGCCTGGCGCATGTCGCTCTGCGCGCGCAGCGCGTCTAGCTGCAGCTTGGTCACGTCGGCGCGCGAGACGTCGCCGGCCTTCAGGCGGGTCTCGCTGGCCTGGCGCGTGCGGTCGTAGAGCGCCAGCATCTCCTTGAACACCGCCACGCGCTCCTGACTGACCACCGCGTCATAAAAAGCCTGCTCCGCGGCGGCGCTCTGCTGCGCCACCACCGCCTGCACCACTTCGCCGGCGGCCGCGCTGGCCTTGCGCGCGGCGTCCACGCGCAGGCCGCCCTTGTTGGCGGTCTCGATCAGCTGGTCCACGCGCAGGGTGGAATCCACGGTCTTGCTGCGCAGGTTGCCCGAGCCGATGCCGGCATGCGGGTTGATATTGGTCACGCCCAGGCTCAGCACCGGATTGGGCCGCTGCGAAGCGATCTGTATGTCCGCCTGGCTGGCTTCGACGCCGCGGCGGGCGGCGATGATGTCGCGGTTGCAGCGCAGTGCGTCCAGGCGCGCCTGCGCCAGGGTCAGCGTCGCGCCCGCCGGCGGCGGCACGCAAGGACCGGCAGCATCTGCGGAATCAGCGGAAGGAAGCGGATCGGCGGGGCCTTCGGCGGCAAGGATTGCCGCGGGCCGGGCCAGAACCCCCAGTAGCAGCAGGGCACCTACGGCAATACGGGAAAAGACAAAAGGCACGGTCAGTCAGGCTCGGTTCGACAACGGTCTGCGGTAAACGACCGTGCTCGCCGAACGGTGCACCAGGGCGGCAAATATTCATCCGACCCTGATCCCGCCAATGCGGCCGCGAAGCGTGGCTGTCCTGGTGCGCCCTCGCCCGCTGTCCTGGTGCATCAGACGCCACCGGACACGATCTCCCGCACGCATTCAAACCGAATCGCATTACAAACGGCTTTCATAAAGCTGACAAAAGCCTTTAACTGCGCGAAAACCCTAGCCAATCGGAAAACCATGAAAAACGGCACGGCCGTTGCCGGCCGTGCCGTCTGTACTGCCAGGCGGCTTACCCCTTCATGCGGTCATCCAGCCCCAGGCTGCGGCCGATGATCTCCTTCATGATCTCGCTGCTGCCGGCGTAGATGCGCGAGATGCGCGCGTCGGTGTACATGCGGCAGATGCGGTACTCCTCCATATAGCCGGCGCCACCGTGCAGCTGCACGCCCTCGTCGACCATGCGTCCCTGCAGTTCCGACGTGAGCAGCTTGGCCGACGCCGCCGTCTCCACGGTCAGCGTGCCTGCGTTGTGCTGCAGCACGCACTGGTCGACGAAGGTCTGCAGCGCATCCAGCTGCGCCCGCAGTTCGGCAAGCTTGAAGCGCGAGTTCTGGAACGTGCCGATGGCCCGGCCGAAGGCCTTGCGCTCCTTGACATAGTCCAGCGTGAGGTCGAACGCCACCTGCGCCGACGCCATGTAGCCGCAGGCGCCAATCAGCCGCTCTTCGGCCAGGTGGCGCGTCAGGTAGCGGAAGCCCTGGCCGGGCTCGCCCAGCACGTTGGCCTTGGGCACCTTGACGTTGTCGAAGAACAGCTCCGAGGTGTCCTGCGAGTGCAGGCCCATCTTGCGCAGCTTGCGCCCGCGCTCGAAGCCGGGCATGCCGCGCTCGACGATAAAGAGGCCAAGGCCATGGCTGCGCTCCGGATCAGTGCGCGCGACCACCACCACGTAGTCGGCCAGCTGGCCGTTCGAGATATAGGTCTTGGCGCCGTTCAGCACCCAGTGGTCGCCGTGGTCCTCGGCACGCGTGCGCATGCCGGCCAGGTCGGATCCCGCCTGCGGCTCGGTCATGGCAATGGCAAAGATCGACTCGCCGCGCGCGGCCGCCGGCAGCAGGCGCTGGCGTTGTTCCTCGTTGCCGATGCGGCCGATATACGGCGCCACCAGCCGCGAGTGCAGCGTGCCGAAAAAGCCCGAGTCGCCGTGGCGCGCATTCTCTTCGATCAGGATCTGCTCATAGCGGAAATCCTCCACGCCGGCGCCGCCGTATTTCTCGTCGGCCCACATCAGCAGGTAGCCCTGCTCGCCGGCCTTGCGGAACACTTCGCGGTCCACGCAGCCCTGTTCGCGCCAGCGCTCGCCGTGCGGCCCCACCTCGCGCTGGTAGAAGCGGCGGGCGGATTCGCGGAAGGCGTCGTGTTCGGCTTCGAAGATCAGGCGTTGCATGCGGGGTCTCCTGGTGTTTTTGAGAGTGACCGGCTGAGTGTCTGCCGTGCAGCGTCTATGAGATTCGTCGGAAAGGATGATTTTTCCTCCCGCAGCCGAACGGCCAGGTTTGAAGGAGAAGCCGGCTTGAATGCAATTTTATTGATATGAAGTGGAAATAACTTTCATTTACCCGCCGGAACGCTTTGCACAATACTGGAAGCACAGATACCTATTCGATGGAGCGGGGAACATGGAAGCCGTCCTCTGGATCGCCCTGGCGCTGGCACTGGTGGCGCTGGGAGGCACCGTCACCTGGCTGATCGGGACCCGGGTGCCCGAGCCGGTGTTCGAACGCGCGCAGCGGCATGGCCGCTTTGCCGGGCTGGAACCGCGCCCCCCCCCCCGCCGGGTGGGGCGCGTGCGGCAATGGCGCCTGGTGGCCGTGCCCGGCCCGATGGGCCAACTGGTGCCGGTCCGGATCTGACCGCTTTGCGCTATTGCGGGAAATCCCAGCGCTGCGACCAGTCGGATTCTTCGCGCACGATGTCACGCAGGATGCGCACGGCATCCTGCGACGCCCCTGCGGGGGTCCTGGCGCAGACGAGGAATACCGGATAAGAGAACTCTGACGCGCCTTCCACGCGCGCCAGCACCCCGCTGTCCAGGTAGCTCTGCACCACGCGTGTCCGGAAATACCCACTGCCACCGAACTGCAGGATGTACTGCAGCGCCAGCGGCCCCAGGTTGAAGTACAGCGAGGCGCGCGCATGCTCCGGCAGCGCGCTGTCATGCTGGCGGCGGAATTCCGGTCCCCAGTCGATATAGACATAGCCGCCGTCGCGCTGCGTCGAGCGGATCAGGATCAGCTTCTCTTCCATCAGCGCCTCGACATGCATGCCGGGCGCGTACTCCGGCTGGTAGACCAGCGCCGCATCCAGCGTGCCTGACTGCAGCTTGCGCTGCAGCTCCGCCCCTTCCCCCACTTCCGCCCGCACCGCCTGCGCCGGCATCAGCTGGCGCAGGCGCGTGGTCCACAGCAGCACCAGCGGGTTGCCCAGGCTGATTTCCGTACCGAAACGAAACAGGCTGGCCAGCCCGGCCGGCAACGGCAGCTCGCGGCAGGCCGCCTCCCAGGTCTGCACCAGCTGGCTGGCGTAGCCGAGAAAGCGCTGACCATCGGGCGTCAGCCGTGCGCCCGCCTTGTTGCGCTCGAACAGGCGGCAGTTAAGCTGCGATTCCAGGCTCTTGATGCGCGCGGTCACGGCGGTCTGGGTGACATGCAGCTTGTCAGCCGCGGCCAGCAGGCTGCCGGTGCGGACGACTTGCAGGAAGGTGCGGGCGAGATCGATGTCCATTGGGCGGGGAATTACCAGTGTGACGAATTGTAGGTAATGACAGACGAGATTGAGAATTATGGACGTACACACGCAGATGTACTTCTGATTGGATGGTGCTATGCTCGTACCTACAAGGATGTACATGGAAACCACAATGCCTTTCACCCGGATCTTCCGTAACGGAAACTCCCAAGCGGTGCGCATTCCCGCGGAACTGGCCTACCCCGACACCGATATGCAGCTGGAAATCGAGCGGATCGGCGATGAGTTGCGGATCCGCCCCGTGCGACAGCGCCTGACGGGCCTGCTCGACGCCTTCGCCGCGTTCCCGGCCGACTTCATGGCACAAGGCCGCGGCGACCAGGAGCAGGCTGAGCGGGAGGGATTCTGATGGCCAGGTATATGTTCGACACCAACATGTGCATCTACCTGATGAAGCACCAGCCGCCCCAGGTGGCCGAACGCTTTGCACAATGCTTCGAGGGCGATGTGGTGCTGTCTGCGATCACCCTGGCCGAACTCGAATACGGTGTAACCGCCTCGGGCAATCCGGAGGCTGCGCGGCGCGCGTTGCACGGGCTGGTCGCGCGGGTCCCAGTGCTGCCGCTGAACGCCGAAGCCGCGCGCGCCTACGGCCCGATTCGTGCCGCCAGGCGCGAACGCAAGGCAGATGTCATGGACAAGCTGATTGCCGCCCATGCCATTGCGGAGGATCTGACAGTGGTCACGCGCAACGTGCGCGACTTTGCGACGTATCCGGGCCTGCGCATCGAAGACTGGACCGCGTCACCCCAGGCCTGAACTCAAATACCCCAGCCTTCCCGAACGACTTCATGTCGGCAGGGCGGGACGAACAGGAACAGGTCAGGCGCTAAAGGCCGCACTGCGCCACTTGTTTCGCCACCCTGCTCCCGGGAGCCCCGCCAGGTCAGCGCGCCGGCTGCGGCCGCACCGCCGCTGGCATGGCAACCGGCACGGCGCCTGGCGCCGGCGCGCTGCGCGCCTCGCGCGGCAGCCTCAGCGGCGCGAGGCCTTCCGGCTCCCGCAAGGCCAACCCATTGTCATAACCGGTGGCAACGGCCTCCAGGTATCCGGGCGCAAACTTCTGTTCCGGCGTCACGGCCTGCACGGCAGGCGCTGCAGCCTGCGGCGCTTCGGACTGGGCGCAGGCGACACTGTTGATGCATAAGCCCAGCACGCGCAGCAGCGCCATGGCCTGGCGCGAGCGGTGCAGGATTGCGGGCGGGCGCGGCGCGGCCTGCCCTGTCTGGCATTGGGGTCGGGTGTACATCGGGGTTCTCCGGGAAGCCATTGCTGGCTGGTGGCACAACGAGCCGCGGCGCCGCGCTCGCTGTCCATTGCGCAATGACCGTGCCACCGCCACAAGGCTGGTTGCGGCGTGGATTACGGCACTTTCCGGGAATGGGATGGTGGGGCCAGGCCGACGCTGGCGGCAGGGATGTCGGTCGATCTCCAACACCCTCGGCGGCGTCCGCGCCGCCACAGGTGCGTAAGCCCCGCCCTCAGGGCTTGACCGCCGCCGCCAGCACTGCCGGCATCGGCACCTCGAAGCCGCTGCCGCGCATATAGGCGGCGACGGTGCCGCGCAGCACGGCGCGGATCTCGTCGCGGGCCTTGGGAGTCTGCGCGCGCAGCGTGGCGGCGGCGCGCACGGTGCCCTGGGCCAGCGCATCGAACAGCTGGTCGGGCGTGGAGAAGCGCCATACCTGCGGCACGTTGCGGCAGGTGGGCGAGACAAAGCCGGCCTGCTGCAACGCGGTGCGGCAATGGCCCGGATCGCTGAACAGGAAGAAGTTCGGCCCCACGGGGATATCGACCTCCATCGAGCCGTAGGCGCGGATCGCGGCATAGACCGCGCCGAAACCGACCGCGCGCTCGGGCGTGTCCCACACGGTGAAGGCAATGCGCCCGCCCGGGCGCAGCACGCGGAAGGCCTCGGCCAGCGCGGCATCGGGGTCGGACAGGTGGCACATGCCGAAGCCATTGACCACGGCATCGAAGCTGGCATCGCCGAACGGCAGCGCCTGCGCATCGGCCTGCTCGTAATGGACATCCGGATGGAGCTTGCGCGCCAGCTGCACCTGCGCCAGCGAGAAATCGATGCCGACGGACTCTGCGCCGCGCCGCACCGCCCCCGCCGCGACATGTCCGGAGCCGGTGGCCACATCCAGCACGCGCAGCCCGCTGGTCACATGGGCCTCGTCCAGCAGGGACTCGACCGATTGCCGGGTCACGTGCGACAGATGCTCCTGGTACTGGCTGACGACCTCGGGATCTTCCCAGCCAGCCAGCTCAAAAGCCCGAAACGAATCTGCGGTGTGGTCCATGCCCTCTCCTCGGCGTCGACGCCAGGCTGCCGGTTTGCGCGGACGCAGTGCCCCTCCGCCGTCTGACCCCGGTAAAACCAAGTATAGACAGCGCTGGCGGCGCTCAGCGGCCGGGCGTTCAGAGCGGCACCCGGACGTGCCCTCAGGCAAAGCGCAGCGTGGCCACGCCGGCGGCAATCAGGCAGGCCGCGCCCAGGCGGGCGGCGCCCACGCGCTCCTTGAGCAGCAGCCCGGAGATCAGCGCGCCGAACAGGATCGAGGACTCACGCAGGGCCGCTACCGGGGCCACCGGCGCGCGTGTCATCGCCCACAGCGACAGCCCGTAGGACGCCAGCGTGCCGCCGCCGCCCACCAGCGCGAACACCAGGTTGCGCCGCACATAGCCGCCCAGTGCCGGCCGGCGCGCCACCAGCGCCCACGCCGCCAGCGGGACCGCGGTCAGTAGGAAGATCCAGAACGAATACGCTACCGGCGCGCCGGAGCGGCGCACGCCGGTGCCGTCGATCAGCGTATAGGCGGCGATCACCACTGCGTTCAGCAGCGCCAGCCACATGCCCTCACGGCTGCCAGGGGCACCGCGGGCGCCACCCGCCATGGCCAGGATGCCCAGGCTGATCACGGCGATGCCGCTCCACGCCAGCGCCGACAGGTGCTCGCCCAGCCAGCCCACGCTGGCCACCGCCACCAGCAGCGGCGCGGTGCCGCGCATCAGGGGGTAGGTCTGGCTCATGTCCGCGGTGTGGTAGATGCGTGCCACCAGCGCGAAATACACCACGTGCACGCCCACTGACGCGGCGATGAACGGCCAGCTCGCCGGCGCCGGCTGCGGCAACGCCGGCAGCGCCACGGCGCCCATCAGTCCGGCGCTCACCGCCACCATCACCGTCGACAGCATCTTGTCGCCGCCGCCCTTGACCACCGCGTTCCAGGCGGCATGCAGGAACGCGGCGAGCAGGACGACAGCGAAGACCGTGAGAGACATGGACGGCAGCGGGCTCGGCGTGTGGGGACGCCGTCATTCTAGCGGTGCGGTGCCGCCGCTGCCGCGCCCTGGTCCGCCTACTTCGCGCCGCTGACCCGCCACACGGTATTGCCGACATCGTCGGCCACCAGCAAACCGCCTTGCTTGTCGATCGCCACGCCCACCGGCCGCCCGCGCGCGTTGCCGTCCTCATCGAGAAAGCCGGTCAGCACGTCGAACGGCGCGCCGTTGGGCCGGCCCTTGCTGAACGGCACGAAGATCACCTTGTAGCCCGCCAGCGGCCTGCGGTTCCACGAACCGTGCAGGCCCACGAACATGCCTTCGCTGAAGCGCGCCGGCAGGTTGTTGCCGCCGGCGGCGGCCAGCCCGAGCGATGCGGTGTGCGCCCCCACGGCATAGTCCGGCACGATGGCCCTGGCCACCAGGTCCGGCGCCGGCGGCTTCACGCGTGCGTCGACATGCTGGCCGTAGTAGCTGTAGGGCCAGCCATAGAAGCCGCCGTCGCGCACCGAGGTGATGTAGTCCGGCACCAGGTCGCTGCCGATTTCATCGCGCTCGTTGACGGCGGTCCAGAGCATGCCGGTGACCGGTTCCCACGCCATGCCGTTGGGATTGCGCAGGCCGCTGGCAAAGATCCGGTGTGTGCCGGCCTGCGGGTCGACCTCCCAGATGGCGGCGCGGCCGACCTCCTTGTCCATGCCGTGCTCGCCCACGTTGCTGTTGGAGCCCACCGTCACGTACAGCTTGCTGCCGTCGCGGCTGGCGATCAGGCTCTTGGTCCAGTGATGGTTGAGCGGCCCGCCGGGCAGGTCCACCACCTTCTGGGGCGCGGCCGTAATCCGGGTCTGTCCGGGCTGGTACGGGAAGCGCAGCACCGCGTCGGTGGCGGCCACGTAGAAGTCGTTGCCGACCAGGGCCATGCCGAACGGCGAGTTCAGGTCCTTTAGGAACACCGAGCGCTGGTCGGCGACGCCGTCGCCGTTGGTGTCGCGCAGCAGCGTGATGCGGTTGGCGCTGGGGGTGCCGGCGCCCGCGCGCTTCATCACCTTCTTCATGATCCAGCCGCGGAAGCCCTTGCCGTCGTCGGGCTTGGGCGGGGCATTGCTCTCGGCCACCAGCACGTCGCCGTTGGGCAGCACATAGACCCAGCGCGGATGGTCCAGCTTGTCGGCGAAGGCCGTCACCGCCATGCCTGCGGCCGGCACCGGGCGCTGGCCCGCGGCCCAGCCGATGGCCGGCGCGATCTTGACGGTGGGGATCGCGGTCTGGTTGGGTGGCGGCAGCTGCGGCGTGGGGCCAAAGCCCGCTTCGGAAGGCAGCTTGGCCGTTTCGCCGCAGGCGGCGAGCGCAGCGGTGGCGCCCGCCAAAAGAACGACACGCAACAGGGAAAAGGTGGTGGGCATCGGCATGGTCCGGGCTCCTCAGGCAACGCAGGGCGACGCGCCTGTTCCTGGACTATAGGATGCGTGCCGCCCGCCCCTCTGTAGGCGCCGGGGAGGCCGCCGTGTAGGACGATGCCCACGCCCGCGGCGCGCACGCCGCAGGCTGCCTCAGCCGCGGTGCGGCGTATCGAGCCCCTTCACCACCGCCGGGCGCTTCACGAAGGCCTCCAGCACGCGCCTGACATGCGGGAAGTCCTGGATGCCGACCAGTTCGCCCGCCTCATAGAAGCCAAGCAGGTTGCGCACCCACGGGAAGGTGGCGATATCGGCAATGGTGTAGGTGTCGCCCATGATCCAGTCGCGCCCTTCCAGCCGCTGGTTCAGCACGTTCAGCAGGCGCCGGCTTTCGGCCACGTAGCGGTCGCGCGGGCGCTTGTCCTCGTACTCCTTGCCCGCGAACTTGTGGAAAAAGCCCACCTGCCCGAACATCGGCCCGATGCCGCCCATCTGGAACATCACCCACTGGATGGTTTCGTAGCGGCGCGCGGGGTCGGCCGGGATCAGCTGGCCCGACTTGTCGGCCAGGTAGAGCAGGATCGCGCCCGATTCGAACAGCGCCAGCGGCTTGCCGCCCGGACCGTTGGGATCGAGGATGGCGGGAATCTTGTTGTTCGGGCTCAGCGACAGGAACTCCGGCGACATCTGGTCGTTGGCGTCGAAGCGCACCAGGTGCGGTTCATACGGCAGGCCGGTCTCCTCCAGCATGATCGACACCTTGACCCCGTTGGGCGTGGGCAGGGAATACAGCTGGATGCGGTCGGGATGCTGCGCCGGCCATTTGCGGGTGATGGGGAAAGCGGACAGATCGGGCACACTGGCTCCTGGTTCAGGCGCTTGCGCACTGCGCAAGAAGGCGCCGGACAACGGAAAAGCCCGATCATAAACCGCTCCTGCCATGCATGCAGCGCAGGGCCTCAGGCGGCCTCGGCCAGTTGCACCGCGCGATGCAGGGCCGCGCGCAAGGCCTCGCCCTGGATCGGCTTGTGCAACACCGGGAAGCCGCTGTCATGCAGCGCCTGCAGCCGGTCTGGCGCGGTGTCGCCGGTGACGATCAGCGCCGGCACCGCGCGGCCCAGGCTGGCGCGCAGCATGCCGACCGCGGCGATGCCGGTCAGGCCTTCGGCCAGCCGGTAGTCGGCCAGGATCAGGTGGACCGGGGCGGGCCCGTCCTGGCTGGCGGCGCGGTACGCAGCGCGCACTGCGGCAACGGTGCGCCCGCCGTAGACCACATGGCCCCAGAGCGACAGCAGTTCGGTGAGCGCGCCCAGCACCTGCGCGTCGTCGTCGACCAGCATCACGCAGAGCGGCTCGCCAGCGGCCGCGGGAATGGCGGGGGTGGCTGGATGCACCTGCGCCGCGGCGGCAGCCAGCGGCACGCGCACCGAGAACACGCAGCCGCGCCCCGGTGCGGAACGCAGGCCCACCTGGTGGCCAAGCAGCGCCGCCAGGCGCCGCACGATCGCCAGGCCCAGGCCCAGTCCCTTTGCGCCCGCCTGGTCGTCGCCTGCCGTGGCAAGGCCCGGCACCTGGGCGTATTCGTCGAACACGCGCGACTGCTGGGCCGCGCGCCCACCAGGATGCTGGCACGCGGCGCATGGCGCAGCGCATTGGCCACCAGGTTGTCGAGGATGCGCTTGAGCAGGTCCGGATCGCTGTCGATCCACGCGCGCGCCGGCACCACCCGCAGCACGCTGCCGCGCTGGCACGCCTGCTCGGCGTACTCGTCGCGCAGCTCGGCCAGCAGCCGCGCCAGCTGCAGCGGCTGGCGGCGCACCGGCATCACGCCGGCATCCAGGCGCGAGGCGTCGAGCAGGCCGTCGAGCAGGTTGTCCATGCGCGCCAGCGTGGCTTGCAGCCGGTGGCCGATGGCATGCGCCTGGCCGCCTGCCACATCGCCGCGCTCGCCCAGAGTCAGCAGCGATGCCGCCTGCAGGCCGATGGCATACACCGGCTGGCGCAGGTCGTGCCCGGCGGCCGCCAGGAAGCGCGTCTTGGCCCGGTCCGCGGCGGTGGCGCGGTCGCGCTCGCGCTCAAGCTCGCCGATCAGCGCGACGTTCTCGAAGCGCAGTGTCACGCCATCGCGCAGCGCGCGATAGGTGACCTGGCTGTAGTAGATGTTGACGCACAGCAGGCACGCGGCAAAGCCCGCGTAGACGCCATACACCGGCCCCTGCTGCACCAGGCAATAGATGGTGAACGGCAGCAGCATGGCCGCGACTGAACCGCGGTAGGTGGCCGGATGCGCCGACAGCGACGGGATCGCGCCACTGGACATGCCGGCCAGCACGATGCAGCAGAACGCCACCAGCTGCGGCTCGGGCGGCAGCAGGATGGCAGAGCCCACGGCGCCCCACAGCAGGCTGGACAGCCAGGACAGCACCATGAAGCGGCGTGCCCACACCTGCGGCGGCGTGCTGCCGTCGCGCCGGAAGTAGCGCCACGACAGGCCGATGCGCAGCGTGGTCAGCAGGTACACCGCGGCCATCCAGCCGGCCAGCATGGGCAGCGGCACGCTGGGACGCAGCACATAGACCACCGGCAGCGCAATGACGAAGTTGGCAAACAGGACCGCGTTGGACTGGCGGTAGAGCAGGTCCACCATCGCCGCCGGCACATCTCCGGGCTGCCAGGCCGGCGGCAATCCGGTGCCTGTGGCTGTCATGATGCGAGCGCCCGTTGCGGGCGGCAGGAAACGGTACGGCAACAGGACAACGGAAGCTTGCGCATGCTAGGTAGGCCGTGGGGCAGGTTGGGCGTGCAACGCTATAATCCAGCCGGCCGCCGGTTCATTGGGGCATTCAGCAGGCCACCTGCAGCTGCCGGACTGACGGGCTGCCGTTTTATACCACCTTCCCTTTCCCATTCGCCACCGATGCACCTGCCGCGATGAGCCGCTTTTCCGTCCCGACCCGCGTGGCCCTCGCCGATGACCATGCCATCGTGCTGGAGGGCCTCAAGCAAGTGCTGTCCGGCGTCGGCAACCTGGTGCTGGCGGGCGAGGCAGCAGATGGCGCGCAACTGCTGGGGCTCCTGGAACGGGTACCGACCGACCTGCTGGTGATGGACCTGGGCATGCCCGGCGTCGATGGCCTGGCCTTCGTGGAACGCCTGCGCACAAGGCATCCTCCGCTGCGCATCCTGGTGCTGACCGGCAGCGCGGGCGCGGGCATGGCCCACGCGGCGATCGATGCGGGCGCCAATGGCTACCTGGTCAAGAGCGGCGATATCAGCGAACTGGTGCCCGCGCTCATGGCCCTGCGCGAGGGCCGCAACTTCGTGGCCGCGCGCGCCACTGCACCAGCCACCGCGGCACCGGACGGAATTGCCACGCTCACCCGGCGCGAACTGCAGATCCTGATGCTGATCGCGCGCGGCGCCACCGCCGGCGACATTGCCGCGCAACTCGACATCAGCCCGCTGACTGCGCGCAAGCACCGCGAGAACCTGATGCGCAAGCTCGACCTGCACAATACCGCGGAGGTGGTGGCGTACGCCGCGCGCCAGGGGATTCCGCTGGGTGCTCCAAAACCGCCCGAACTAGCCTGAGCAAGGTGTTCTCCCTCTCCCCTCATGGGGAGAGGGAACATCCCAGCGGCAATTTGGTGGTGGTGGCGTATGCCACCCGTCAAGCCGGCGAAATCCAAATACAAAAGGGGCCCCGCAAGCGGGGCCCCTTCTTCATGCCAGCCTGACTGCGCGGCTTACACCGTCACGCCGTCGGCCACTTCCTTGAAGTCCTCGATCTGGTCGAAGTTCATGTACTTGTAGATCTTGTCGCCATTGGCGTTGAGCACGCCCATGTCGGCCATGTACTCTTCCTTGGTCGGGATACGGCCCAGGCGCGAGCAGATCGCCGCCAGTTCGGCGGAACCCAGGTACACGTTGGTGTTCTTGCCCAGGCGGTTCGGGAAGTTACGCGTGCTGGTCGACATCACCGTGGCGCCTTCGCGCACCTGTGCCTGGTTGCCCATGCACAGCGAGCAGCCCGGCATTTCGGTGCGGGCACCGGCGGTGCCGAACACGCCATAGTGGCCTTCCTCGGTCAGCTGCTTCTGGTCCATCTTGGTCGGCGGAGCCACCCACAGCTTGACCGGGATGTCGCGCTTGCCTTCCAGCAGCTTGGAGGCTGCGCGGAAGTGGCCGATGTTGGTCATGCACGAACCGATAAACACTTCGTCGATCTTGGCGCCGGCCACCTCGGACAGCGTCTTGACGTCGTCCGGGTCGTTCGGGCAGGCCACGATCGGCTCATGCACGTCGGCCAGGTCGATCTCGATCACGGCGGCGTATTCGGCGTCGGCGTCCGGCTCCAGCAGCTTGGGATCGGCCAGCCACGCTTCCATGGCCTTGATGCGGCGCTGCAGGCTGCGCGGGTCCTGGTAGCCCTGGGCGATCATCCACTTCAGCAGCGTGATGTTGCTGTTGATGTATTCGATGATCGGGTCCTTGTTCAGGCGCACCGTGCAACCGGCGGCCGAGCGCTCAGCCGATGCATCCGACAGCTCGAACGCTTGCTCGACCTTCAGGTCGGGCAGGCCTTCGATTTCCAGGACGCGGCCCGAGAAGATGTTCTTCTTGCCTTGCTTGGCCACGGTCAGCAGGCCTTGCTTGATCGCGTACAGCGGAATCGCGTTGACCAGGTCGCGCAGCGTCACGCCGGGCTGCATCTTGCCCTTGAAGCGGACCAGCACCGATTCCGGCATGTCCAGCGGCATCACGCCGGTGGCGGCGGCAAAGGCCACCAGGCCCGAACCTGCGGGGAAGCTGATGCCGATCGGGAAGCGGGTGTGCGAATCGCCGCCGGTGCCGACGGTGTCGGGCAGCAGCATGCGGTTCAGCCACGAGTGGATCACGCCGTCGCCCGGGCGCAGCGAGATGCCCCCGCGGGTGCTGATGAACTCGGGCAGCGTGTGGTGGGTCTTGACGTCGACCGGCTTCGGATAGGCGGCGGTGTGGCAGAACGACTGCATCACCAGGTCGGCCGAGAAGCCCAGGCAGGCCAGGTCCTTCAGTTCGTCGCGGGTCATCGGGCCGGTGGTGTCCTGCGAGCCCACCGAGGTCATCTTCGGTTCGCAGTAGGTGCCCGGGCGGATGCCCTTGCCTTCAGGCAGGCCGCAGGCGCGGCCGACCATCTTCTGCGCCAGCGTGAAGCCGCGGCCGGTATCGGCCGGGTTCTGCGGCAGGCGGAACAGCGTCGACGGGGCCAGGCCCAGCGCTTCGCGCGCCTTGGCGGTCAGGCCACGGCCGACGATCAGGGGAATACGGCCGCCGGCGCGGACTTCATCGAACAGCACGTCGGACTTGACCTTGAACTCGGCGATCACTGCGCCGTCCTTCAGGGCCTTGCCTTCATACGGGCGCAGTTCGACCACGTCGCCCATTTCCATCTTCGACACGTCCAGCTCGATCGGCAGCGCGCCGGCGTCTTCCATGGTGTTGTAGAAGATCGGGGCGATCTTGTTGCCCAGGCACACGCCGCCGAAGCGCTTGTTCGGGATGAACGGGATGTCTTCGCCGGTGAACCACAGCACCGAGTTGGTGGCGGACTTGCGGCTGGAGCCGGTACCGACCACGTCGCCCACGTAGGCGACCAGGTGGCCCTTTTCCTTCAGCGATTCAATGAACTTGACCGGGCCGCGCTTGCCGTCTTCTTCCGGCTGGAACGCAGCGCCTTCGCGCTTGTTCTTCAGCATGGCCAGCGCGTGCATCGGGATGTCCGGGCGGGTGGTGGCGTCCGGGGCCGGCGACAGGTCGTCAGTGTTGGTTTCGCCCGGCACCTTGAACACGGTGATGGTCAGGCTTTGCGGCACTTCCGGACGGCTGGTGAACCACTCGGCGTCGGCCCAGCTTTGCAGCACGGCCTTGGCGTTGGCATTGCCCTGGTCGGCCTTTTCCTTCACGTCGTGGAAGGCGTCGAACATCAGCAGGGTCTTCTTCAGCGCCTCGGCGGCGACGGTGCCCACTTCGGCATCGTCCAGCAGCTCGATCAGCGGCGAGATGTTGTAGCCGCCCAGCATGGTGCCCAGCAGCTCGGTCGCCTTGGCGCGCGAGATCAGCGCGCACTTTTCCTTGCCCAGCGCCACGGCGGCCAGGTACGAGGCCTTGACCTTGGCGGCGTCATCCACGCCGGCCGGCACGCGGTAGGTGATCAGCTCCACCAGGGTCTGCTCTTCACCGGCGGGCGGGTTCTTCAGCAGTTCGACCAGCTCGGCCGTCTGCTTGGCGGTCAGGGGCAGAGGGGGGATGCCAAGCGCGGCGCGCTCGGCCACATGTGCGCGATAGTTTTCAAGCATGGGAACCTGCTGAGTAATTAGGTTTAGAAAATCTCGTTACGTCGCGATTGTAGTCTGAAGCCGCTCCCTGGTCAAATGTCTTATATCTTATATAAGAGTGAAGACAAAAAACATCATGCAAATCAACGCATTGGAGATTGAAGGACGTGCAAACCCACATGATTCACTACCCGACTGGCGTAGTAGGGAATGCATGGCGGCGCTACCGCGCCCCTGCCCGGCGGCCCGGCCAGGAATCGCGGCAGCTTGCACCGGCACTCAAGTTCACACGACATCAAGCGTTAACCAGCCTGCAGGCGCGCAACAAACGGCGCCCGCTCGCGTAGCCGTGCCTGCTCCCTTTCCGCTCAAATGGCCAAGCTGAAAGGGTTTCCCCCTTTTTTTCGGCCCTTTGCTGGCCTGCGATTCCGGAAGAATGGCAGGCATTCCGATACAGGCTTCTCATGGCGAACACGGCTTCCCCTCCCCGGACTGGCAACACAGGCAAGCGCGGCCGGCTGCTGCTGATCGGCGCCGGCGTGCTGGTGGTGGCACTGGGCGCCGGAGGCTTCGTGCTGGGCAGCGTGCTGAGCAACCGCCAGCCGGCGGCGCCCGCCGCGCCTGCCGCCCCGGTCGTGCCGCCGCCGATCTTCGTGCCGCTGGACGCGTTCACCGTCAACCTGCGCAGCGACGACGGCGACCGCTTCCTGCACACCGGCCTGTCACTGAAGGTGGCCGATGCCGAGACCCAGGCTCGCCTGGCCCAGTACCTGCCCGAGGCACGCAGCCGCATCCTGCTGCTGCTGTCGGCCAGGCAGCCGGCCGACCTGGCCACCGTCGAAGGCAAGCGCAAGCTGGCCGACGACATCCGCGACACCATCAGCAAGCCGTTTGCCAGCGGCCTGCCGGCGCAGCGGGTGCTGGACGTGCTCTTCACCTCTTTCGTGGTGCAGTAAGCGCAATCCAGGGCCGCACCGGATTCATCCATAACGCCGCACAAGGGGCAGGACACTAGATGGCCTACGACAAGTTCCTCTCGCAAGACGAGGTCGACGAGCTGCTCAAGGGCGTATCCGGCGAAGCCGATACGCCCAAGGCCAGCGAGCCTGCGCTCGACGAGGGCGGTGTGCGCCCCTACAACCTGGCCACGCAGGAGCGCATCATCCGCGGCCGCCTGCACACGCTGGAAATCATCAACGAGCGCTTTGCGCGCTCGATGCGCACGGCGCTGTTCAATTTCATCCGCCGCGGCGCGGACATCACCGTGGGCAGCATCAGGATCGAGAAATTCGGCGACTTCGCGCGCAACCTGCCGATGCCGACCAACCTGAACCTGGTCCACCTGAAGCCGCTGCGCGGCACGGCGCTGTTCGTCTACGACCCGAACCTGGTGTTTCTGGTGGTGGACAACCTGTTCGGCGGCGACGGCCGCTTCCACACCCGCGTGGAAGGCCGCGACTTCACCCAGACCGAGCAGCGCATCATCCAGCGCATGCTGGAGCTGACGCTGGCCAGCTACGGCAACGCCTGGCGCACCGTGCACCCGATCGAGACCGAGTACATCCGCTCGGAGATGCACCCCAAGTTTGCCAACGTCGCCACCCACAACGAGGCCGTGGTGACCACCGCCTTCCATATCGAACTGGGCGCCGTCGGCGGGCAGCTCCACGTGTGCCTGCCGTACGCGATGATCGAGCCGCTCAAGGACCTGCTGATGAATCCGCTGCAGGACGAGAAGGAAGTCGACAAGGGCTGGGTCACGCAACTGTCCACGCAGCTGCGCGCGGCCGAGGTGGAGCTGGTGGCCGAGTTCGCGCACCTGCAGAGCACCGTGGCCGAAGTGCTGGCGATGCGCGCCGGCGACGTGCTGCCGATCGAGCTGCCGGAGAAGGTGTTCGGCAAGGTGGACGGCGTGCCCGTCATGCAATGCGGCTTCGGCACGATGAACGGCCAGTACGCGCTGCGGGTAGAACGAATGATCAATCACCAGGACGGCGATTCCCACCTGGACACCGAGGACAGCGATTATGAGTGACGGCATCGAGGACAAGCCCGTCGATCCGATGGACGACTGGGCCAGCGCGCTGGCCGAGCAGACCAGCGCCACATCCGCCGGGATCCCCGCAGCTGCCGCACCGGCGGCCCAACCCGCGGCCACTCCGGCCGCCGCCACCGTGTTCCAGCCGCTGGCGAAGGAAGCGCCGAGCGGCTTCCGCAACGATATCGAGATGATTCTCGATATCCCGGTGCAGCTGACCGTGGAACTGGGCCGCACCAAGGTGCCCATCAAGAACCTGCTGCAGCTGGCGCAGGGCTCGGTGGTGGAGCTGGACGGCCTGGCCGGCGAACCGATGGACGTGCTGGTCAACGGCTACCTGATCGCGCAGGGCGAGGTAGTGGTGGTGAACGACAAGTTCGGCATCCGCCTGACGGACATCATCACGCCGTCCGAACGCATCCGGAAGCTGAACAAATGATCATGCACACGCGCGCCAGCCTGGCCGTGCTTGCGGCGCTGCCGGGGGCCGCCATGGCCGCCGACGGCACGCACGCGCCCGCCATCAGCGGCGCGGCCAGCCTGGCGCAGGCCGGGCTGGGGCTGTTCGCCATCGTCGCGCTGATCCTGGGCATGGCCTGGGTGGCCCGGCGTGCCGGCCTGGTCCGTCAGGCCACCGGCGGCGCGATGAAGGTGGTCGGCAGCACCATGCTCGGCGCGCGCCAGCGCCTGGTGCTGGTGGAAGTGGGCGATACCTGGCTGGTGCTGGGCGTGAGCCCCGGCGAAATCCGGCCACTGCATACCCTGCCTGCGGGCACCACCGCAGCCAATCCCCTCGCCGCCACCGGCGGTGCAGGCCCTTCGCAACAGCCGGGTGGCGGCACCTTTGCCGAAAAGCTGCTGCGTTCGATGCAAAATCACTTCAAGTCATGAATTCCCCGCGTGCCGCGCTGCGGCGCCCGCTGCCGGGCCCGCTGCTGTCCCTGCTCGCGCTGATGCTGGCCATTGCCGCGCTGGCGCCCGCGCCGGCCTGGGCCCAGGCACTGCCCGGCGTCATCAGCAAGCCCGCCCCGGGCGGCGGCCAGATCTGGTCGCTGCCGGTGCAGACGCTGGTGCTGCTGACCTCGCTGTCGTTCCTGCCTGCGGCGATGCTGCTGATGACCGGCTTCACCCGCATCATCATCGTGCTGGGCCTGCTGCGCAGCGCACTGGGCACCGCCACCTCGCCGCCCAACCAGGTGCTGGTGGGCCTGTCGCTGTTCCTGACCTTCTTCGTGATGGCACCGGTGTTCGACCGTGTCTACAACGACGCCTACAAGCCGCTGTCGGAAAACAAGATCAGCCTGGAAGCCGCCGCGGCCAAGGCCGCGGAGCCGCTCAAGGCCTTCATGCTGCGCCAGACCCGCGAGAAAGACCTGGCCATGTTCGCGCAGATGGCCAAGGCGCCTGAGATGCAGGGCCCCGAGGAAGTGCCGCTCAGCATCCTGGTGCCGGCCTTCGTCACCAGCGAGTTGAAGACCGCGTTCCAGATCGGCTTCACCATCTTCATCCCGTTCCTGATCATCGACCTGGTCGTCGCCAGCGTGCTGATGGCGATGGGGATGATGATGGTGCCGCCGGCCACCATCTCGCTGCCGTTCAAGCTGATGCTGTTCGTGCTGGTCGACGGCTGGCAGCTGCTGCTCGGTTCGCTGGCGCAGAGCTTCATGAACTGACACGGCCCCAACGCCCGCCACCCACCGCAGAGTCCGAGCCATGACACCCGAGACCGTAATGACCATCGCCACCCAGGCGATGAAGATGACCCTGCTGCTGGCCGCCCCGCTGCTGCTGGTGGCGCTGGCCGCCGGCCTGGTGGTGAGCCTGTTCCAGGCCGCGACGCAGATCAACGAGATGACGCTGAGCTTCATCCCCAAGCTGATCGCGCTGTTCGCCACCATGGTGCTGGCGGGGCCGTGGATGATCAATTCCATGGTCGACTACATGCGCGAGGTGTTCCAGAGCATTCCCGCGCTGGCGCACTGACGCTGGCCAGCCC
>NZ_JBYSZW010000072.1:0-32472 GCF_058787575.1 Cupriavidus sp. FW305-3-2-15-C-LB2 | reverse complement strand
CTATCCCCCAAACGCCGCCGCTGCCCGCTCCAGCCGATCCCGCACCCCCGCCCAATCCTGCCCTTCAGGCAACACCTCGAACATCAGCTGCGTATAGCCCTGCTTGTCGAGCTTGCGCAGCAAGCGGTAAAGCTCGCGCGCATAGGCCGCCGCATCCGCAGGCGCCTGCACCCAGGTACAGCGCTGGTCCACCAGCGGCGCCCGGCCGACCCACGCCACGCGGGCATCGTCCGGCAGCGAGGCCAGCTGCGCCGAAGCTGCTTGCGCATCGGCCAGCAGCAGCGGTGTGTGCGGCGCGTAGTGAGCCTTGAGCGTGCCTGAAGCCCGCGGCGCGGCCGCGTCGGGCGGCAGCGGGGCCGCGCCCAGTACCTGCGCCATCATCGCCGCGGTGATCGCCCCCGGCCGCAGCAGCACCGGGCCGATGCCCTGGTCCAGCCGCGACAGGTCGACGATGGTCGATTCGATACCGACCTCCACGCCATCGCCTTCCAGCACATAGACCGCATCGCCGAATTCATCGCGCACATGCTGCGCGGTGGTCGGGCTGACCTGGCCGAACTTGTTGGCCGACGGCGCGGCAATGCCGCCGCGGCCGCGCTTGAAGCGCGCCAGCAGCGCCTGCGCCACGGGGTGCGAGGGGCAACGCACGCCAATGCTGTCCTGGCCGCCGGCGACGGCCGGATGGATATGCGCGGCGCGCTTCAGGATCAGCGTCAGCGGGCCGGGCCAGAACGCGTCGATCAGTTGCTGCGCTGCCTCGGGGACCTCGTCGGTCCAGTAGCCGATATCGGCGCCGTCCACCACGTGGACGATCACCGGATGGTTCGACGGCCGGCCCTTGAGCGCGAAGATGCGGGCGACCGCCTCGGGGTTCTCGGCATCCGCACCGAGTCCGTAGACGGTTTCGGTGGGAAAGGCGACCAGTTGCCCGGCCTCGAGCAGGCGGACGGCTTCGTCCAGTTCAGCGGCCGTGGGCATGCGCGGCGACATCGTGTTCCTTGGAGCTATGGCTTCAGAGCGGGATATGCAGCGCCTGCGCGGCGGCGGCAAAGGCGGCGTCGGCCGCTTCGGCATGCTCGCCCACGCAGTTGACGTGGCCCATCTTGCGCGACGGGCGCGCATCGCCCTTGCCGTACAGGTGCAGCTTGGCGCCGGGTTGCGCCACCACCTCGTCCCAGGAAGGCGTGCGCTCCAGGCCGAACTCGAACCACACGTCGCCCAGCAGATTCAGCATCTTGCCGGCCGAGTGCTGGCGCGTGCTGCCCAGCGGCAGCCGCGCCATGGCGCGCACCTGCTGTTCGAACTGGCTGGTCTCGCACGCATCCATGGTGATATGGCCGGAGTTGTGCGGGCGCGGCGCCATCTCGTTGGCGACCAGCGAGCCGTCGGTCAGCACGAAGAACTCGATGCACAGCACGCCGACGTAGCCCATCTCCGTGGCGATGGCAGCCGCTGCGGCACGCGCGCGGTCGGCGATCTCGGGCGACACGCTGGTCGACGGCATCACCGTCGAGAACAGGATGCCGTCGCGGTGCACGTTCTCGGCCAGCGGCCAGGTGGCGGTGGAGCCGTCCGCGGCACGCGCGGCCAGCACCGAGACCTCATAAGCCAGCGGCAGCATCTGCTCCAGCACGCACGGCACATGCTGCATGGCGTTCCAGGCGGCGCGCACGTCGTCGCGCGTCTTCACGCGCGCCTGGCCCTTGCCGTCGTAGCCCATGCGCGCGGTCTTGAGGATGCCGGGCAGCACGTGGTCGGGCAGCTGGTCGACATCGGCATCGTGCTGGATCACCCAGTGCGGGGCCGGCGACACGCCGGTGCGCTCGGCGCACGCGGCAAAGAACTTCTTCTCGCCGATGCGGTTCTGCGCGATCGACACGCAGTAGCCGCGCGGCGCGACAAAGGCGCCCAGCTGCTCGAGCCGGTCCAGCGACAGCGACGGCACGTTCTCGAACTCGGTGCTTACCGCCTGGCACAGCTTGCCCATCTCGGCCAGCGCGGCCTCGTCGGTGTATTGCGCACAGATATGCTTGTCCGCCACCGAACCGGCCGGGCTGTCCTGGTCCGGATCGAGCACGCATACGCGATAGCCCATCGCCTGCGCCGCATGCGTGAACATGCGGCCGAGCTGGCCGCCACCCAGCATGCCGAGCCACGCACCAGGCAGGATGGGCGCGTCGGGACGGTCGACGCCGAACTCGGCGCGCGATTCCGGCGTGTGGGCTTCGGAGAGATAGGGATGGATATCGGTGGGCATTGCTAGGTTCCGTGGGATGTCCGGATGATTACAGCGGCAGCATTACAGTGGCAAAGTCATCGCGCGCGCGGCTTCGGTCTGCTTCGCGCGGAATGCTTCCAGCGCGCCGGCCAGCGCCTCGTCGGTGGTGGCCAGCGTGGCGATCGCGTGCAGCGCGGCATTGGCGGCACCGGCCTCGCCGATGGCGAAGGTGGCCACCGGCACGCCCTTGGGCATCTGCACGATCGACAGCAGCGAATCCTCGCCGCGCAGGTACTTGGACGGCACCGGCACGCCGAACACCGGCACGATGGTCTTGGCGGCGATCATGCCGGGCAGGTGCGCGGCGCCGCCGGCACCGGCGATGATGGCGCGGATGCCGCGGCTGCGCGCGCTCTCGGCATAGCGGAACATGTCGTCCGCCATGCGGTGCGCGGACACCACCTGGGCTTCGAACGGCACGCCGAAATCCTTCAGCATGGCCACTGCGTGCTGCATCACGTCCCAGTCGGAACTGCTGCCCATCACCACGCCGACCAGCGGCTTGTCTTGCTTGCTCACTTCAGATCCTTGATTGTTTGCTCCCCTCTCCCGCTTGCGGGAGAGGGGCCGGGGGAGAGGGCTGGCGTTTCCCGACGCGTGGCGCCTTGCTAAACCACCCCTCTCCCCGGCTCTCTCCCGCTGAGGGGAGAGGGAGAACACCGTCGGGAAATTGATAACTTACTGCAGTTCTTCGCCCGTCAGACGCGTCAGCGCTTCACGGTACTTGGCGGCGGTCTTTTCGATCACCTCGTCCGGCAGTTGCGGCGCCGGCGCGGTCTTGGGCCAGGGCTTGCCGTCGATGCGCACGGCTTCCAGCCAGTCGCGCACGAACTGCTTGTCGAACGACGGCGGGTTGGTGCCCACCTGGTAGGAATCGGCCGGCCAGAAGCGCGACGAATCGGCGGTCAGGACCTCGTCCATCAGCGTCAGCACGCCATTGTCGTCCAGGCCGAACTCGAACTTGGTATCGGCGATGATGATGCCGCGCGTGGCCGCAAACTCGGCCGCTTCCTTGTACAGGCGGATCGAGATATCGCGCATCTGGCGCGCCAGCGCGATGCCGATGCGGGCCTCGACTTCGGCGAACGAGATGTTCTCGTCGTGCTCGCCCATCTCGGCCTTGGCGGCCGGGGTGAAGATCGGCTCGGGCAGCTTCTGCGCGTTCTGCAGGCCGGCGGGCAGCTCGATCCCGCACACCTTGCCGGTGGCCTGGTAGTCCTTCCAGCCGCTGCCGGCGAGATAGCCGCGCACCACGGCTTCGACCAGGATCGGCCGCAGGCGCTTGACCACCACGGCGCGGCCCTTGACCTGCTCCACTTCCTCCGGCGCGACCACGGTCTCGGGCGCGATGCCGGTCTCGTGGTTCGGCACGATGTGCGCGAGCTTGCGGAACCAGAAGTTCGCCATCTGGTTCAGCACGCGGCCCTTGTCGGGGATCGGCTCGCCCATGATGACGTCGAACGCCGACAGGCGGTCGGTGGTGACGATCAGCAGCTTGTCATTGCCGACGGCATAGTTGTCGCGCACTTTGCCGTGGCCCAGCAGCGGCAGCGAGTTGATGGAGGACTGGTAGAGAGCGTTGGACATGATGGTTCCGATAAAACGGCGAAGCCGCCGGGCGCTGGATGCGTGCCGCGGCGGCCGGAACTGCAATCCGCCTTCCCCTAGCGCGGAAGGCGGACTAGGGACATTTACTGCACGACCTGCGACAGCTTGCCCGCCTTGTACTGCTGCGCGATATCGGTCAGGCCGATCGGCTTGATCTTGCCGGCCTGGCCTTCGCAGCCGAAGGCGATGTAGCGCGCCTTGCACACCTGCTTGGCGGCTTCGCGGGCCGGCTTCAGGTATTCGCGCGGGTCGAACTTGCTCGGGTTCTCGGCGAAGAAGCGGCGGATCGCGCCGGTCATGGCCAGGCGGATGTCGGTGTCGATGTTGATCTTGCGCACGCCGTACTTGATCGCTTCCTGGATTTCCTCGACCGGCACGCCGTAGGTTTCCTTCATGTCGCCGCCGAACTTGCGGATCTCTTCCAGCAGTTCCTGCGGCACCGACGACGAGCCGTGCATCACCAGGTGGGTGTTGGGGATGCGGGCGTGGATTTCCTTGATGCGGCTGATCGCCAGGATGTCGCCGGTGGGCTTGCGCGTGAACTTGTAGGCGCCGTGCGAGGTGCCGATGGCGATGGCCAGGGCGTCCAGCTGGGTGGCCTTGACGAAGTCGGCGGCCTGCTCCGGATCGGTCAGCAGCATGGAGTGGTCCAGCACGCCGACGGCGCCGATGCCGTCTTCTTCGCCGGCTTCACCGGTTTCCAGCGAGCCCAGGCAGCCCAGTTCGCCTTCCACGGTCACGCCGACGGCGTGGGCCAGCTGCACCACCTTGCGGGTGACGTCGATGTTGTACTCGTACTCGGCCGGGGTCTTGCCGTCTTCGCGCAGCGAGCCGTCCATCATCACCGACGAGAAGCCCAGGTCGATCGCGCCCTGGCAGATCGCCGGCGACTGGCCGTGGTCCTGGTGCATCACCACGGGGATGTGCGGGTAGGCTTCGACCGCGGCTTCAATCAGGTGGCGCAGGAAATGCTCACCGGCGTATTTGCGCGCGCCGGCCGAGGCTTGCATGATCACCGGGGCGTTGACCTCGTCGGCCGCCTGCATGATGGCCTGCACTTGCTCGAGGTTGTTCACGTTGAAGGCCGGCAGGCCGTAGCTGTTCTCGGCCGCGTGGTCCAGCAGCTGGCGCATCGATACGAGTGGCATGTCTAACTCCTAAATAAAAATTGGGTGTCTCTGTATTTTTCTGTCGGCGCTCAATACCCCACCCTGACAATCTTCAGGGTGTTGGTACCGCCCGGCTGCCCCATCGGTTCGCCGATGGTCAGCACGATGAAATCGCCACGCTGCACCACGCCCTGCGCCAGCAGCAGCTCTTCGGCCTGCTCGAGCGCGGTGTCGCGGTCGGCGCTGGACTGCAGCGGCAGCGGCACCACGTTGCGGTACAGCTGCATCTTGCGCTGCGAGGCCAGGTTGGGCGTCATCGCATAGATCGGCACATGGATGCGGTGACGGCTCATCCACAATGCGGTGGCGCCGGAATCGGTCAGCGCGGCAATCGCCTTCACCTGCAAATGATAGGCCGTGAACAGCGCACCCATCGCCACCGACTGGTCGATGCGCGAGAAGGTCTGGTTCAGGAAATCGGTGTCGAGCTGCACCACCTCGGACTTCTCGGCTTCGATGCAGACCGCGGCCATGGCCTCGACCGTCTCCACGGGGTAGCGGCCGGCGGCGGTTTCAGCCGACAGCATCACCGCGTCGGTGCCGTCCAGCACGGCGTTGGCCACGTCCGAGACCTCGGCGCGCGTGGGCACCGGGTTGACGATCATGCTCTCCATCATCTGGGTGGCGGTGATGGTCAGCTTGTTGGCCTCGCGCGCCAGCTTGATCATGCGCTTCTGCAGCGCCGGCACGGCGGCATTGCCCACTTCCACGGCCAGGTCGCCGCGCGCCACCATGATGCCGTCGGACGCCTGCAGGATCTCTTCCAGCACGCCCGGGCGGATCGCCTCGGCACGCTCGATCTTGGCGATCATGCGGGCCTTGTGGCCGTGCGGCTGGCCGGCCACGGCGGTCAGCTGGCGCGCCATTTCCATGTCGGTGGCATTCTTGGGGAAGCTGACGGCGACGTAGTCCGCGCCCAGGGCCATGGCGGTCTTGATGTCGTCCATGTCCTTGGCGGTCAGCGCCGGCGCCGACAGCCCGCCGCCCTGGCGGTTGATGCCCTTGTTGTTGGACAGCTCGCCGCCCACGCGCACGGTGGTGAAGATCTCGCTGCCGAACACACGGTCCACCACCAGCACGATCAGGCCGTCGTTGAGCAGCAGCAGGTCGCCCGGGCCGACGTCGCGCGGCAGGTCCTGGTAGTCCAGGCCAGCGCGCTGCTCGTTGCCGAGCTGGCAGCTCGAATCCAGGATGAACGGATCGCCCACCTTGAGCGTGATCTTGCCGTGCTCGAACTTGCCGACGCGGATCTTGGGGCCCTGCAGGTCGGCCATGATGGCGACCTCGCGCCCGCATGCCTGCGCGGCTTCGCGCACCAGGCGGGCGCGGTCGAGATGGTCCTGGGCGGTGCCGTGCGAAAAATTCAGCCGCACCACGTCGACCCCCGCCGCGATCATGCGGGTCAGGATTTCCAGCGAGCTGGAGGCGGGGCCGATGGTGGCGACGATCTTGGTGGAACGAGTCATGCGCGGAATTCCTGGTTCAGGGCCCCGGCAATACCGCCGGGCCCGGCGGATGCGTCAGCCTGCGGCGCGCTGCTCCAGCACTTCGAATGCGGGCAGCTTCTTGCCTTCCAGGAATTCCAGGAACGCGCCGCCGCCGGTGGAGATATAGCCCACGCGATCGGCAATGCCGTACTTGGCAATGGCCGCCAGCGTGTCGCCGCCGCCGGCGATCGAGAACGCCTTCGATTCGGCGATGGCCTGGGCCAGCACCTTGGTGCCGTTGCCGAACTGGTCGAACTCGAACACGCCCACCGGGCCGTTCCAGACGATGGTGCCGGCAGCCTTTAGCTGCTCGGCCAGCATCGCGGCGGTCCTGGGGCCGATGTCCAGGATCATGTCGTCGTCGGCCACGTCCTTGACGTCCTTGACGGTGGCCGCGGCAGTGGCGCTGAATTCCTTGGCGCACACCACGTCGACCGGGATCGGCACCGAGGCGCCCCGCCTGGCCATGATGTCGATGATGGTTTTGGCGTCGCCGACCAGGTCGGCTTCGGCCAGTGACTTGCCGATCTTCAGGCCGGCGGCCAGCATGAAGGTATTGGCGATGCCGCCGCCGACGATCAGGTTGTCGACCTTGTCGGCCAGCGACTTCAGGATGGTCAGCTTGGTCGAGACCTTGGAGCCGGCCACGATCGCCACCAGCGGGCGCGCCGGCTGGCCCAGCGCCTTGCCCAGCGCGTCGATCTCGGCGGCCAGCAGCGGGCCGGCGCAGGCGATCGGGGCGTACTTGGCGATGCCATGCGTGGTGGCTTCGGCACGGTGGGCGGTGCCGAAGGCATCGTTCACGTAGACGTCACACAGCTTGGCCATCTTCCGGGCCAGTTCGTCGCTGTTCTTCTTTTCGCCCTTGTTCACGCGGCAGTTTTCCAGCAGCACCACCTGGCCCGGCGCCACCTCGACGCCGTCGACCCAGTTCTGCACCAGCTTGACCGGCTTGCCCAGCAGCTCGGACAGGCGCGTGGCGATCGGCGCCAGCGAGTCCTCGGGCTTGAACTCGCCCTCGGTCGGGCGGCCCAGGTGGGAGGTGACCATCACCGCGGCGCCGCCAGCCAAGCATGCCTCGATGGCCGGCACCGAGGCGCGGATGCGGGTGTCCTCGGTGATGTTGCCGGCGTCATCCTGCGGCACGTTCAGGTCGGCGCGGATAAACACCCGCTTGCCGGAGATTTTGCCTTGGGAAATCAGGTCGGAAAGACGCAGGACAGAGGTCATGGCGATGGATGGCGCGAGATTTCGCTGGAATTCGGGGAAACGGGCATTTTACCTGATCGTGGTCAACGCTTTGCCGATTCCGGACCGTTACGCACTTAGCATGCGGCCCTTGCAGCACATTCAGGACAACCCCACAGGGTGCTAGTGACATACCTCCCCACGAAAGAAGGGTCAGCTCCATGCCCCTCTTGACCCCCGAGTGCGGTAATGTATGCAACGTCTGCTATAACAGACACGCAAAAAGCGCCAGAGCCGGTCTTGAAACGGCCATGACAACAGGCGGCCAAAATAACAAGCAGCCAAAAAGAATGCAGCCGGTGTGCGATCAGACGCAGCGCCGGCGCCGCGCATTTCCTTGTCGCGAATGCAGGGGGTGAGTCAGATGAAAGAAGCCGACATGCACGGAGCGATCCGTGGCTTGTACGAGGGCATTCTCGATCCCGGTGCCTGGCAGCAGAGCCTGCGCACCCTGACGGAACTGGCGGACACGGCACATGCCTCGATGATGGTCTGGGACACCGTCCGCGACCAGGTCACCGTCAATGAGATCGTCAATCCGGTGGTGGAACTGTTTTCCGAGTACGAATCGGACTACCAGGCCATCGATCCGGCCAAGCAGTACGCGCCGCGCCTTCGGCCGGGCGACTGGTATATCGACGCGCGCGAACTGGGCGAAGGCACCATGGCCCGCCATCCGTTCTACCGCGACTTCTTCCACCGCTACGACCTGCGCTCCTACGTGGCCTGCCTGGTCGAGCGCCAGCCCCACTACGAAGTCTATTTCTCGATGCAGCGCGCGCGCACGCAGCCGCTGTTCTCGCCCGACGACACCCGCGGCATGGACTGGATCATCCCGCATATGCGCAGCGCCATGGCCATGCGCGACCGCACGCTGGGGCTGACGGTGCTGGCGCGGCTGTCGACGCAGCTGGTGGAGCGGCTCAATTTTGCCCTGCTGGTGTTCTCGCCGCAGCGCCAGGTGCTGCTGAGCAACCGCGCCGGCGAGCGCTGGGCGCGGCGCCTGGACCCGGCCGGCAAGGTGTCGGACTGGAACCTGTCGCGCCCGTTCGCCGACATGGTCCAGGCCGCCTGCGATCCGCAGCGCGCGGTCGCCGCGCAGGCCGCCCGCGCCACCGACGGCAACGGTGCCTGCGCGCAGGTGATCGTGCTGCCGCTGCCGCCCTCGCACGCGTTTGCCGCGCCATGGCAGGAACCGGCGGCGCTGGTGATCGTGCATGAGCAGGACAGCGCGCCGCTGTTGCTGGCGCCGGTGCTGCGCGACCTGTACGGACTGACCCCGGCGGAGACCCGGCTGACCACCCAGCTCGCCACCGGACAGGGTCTGCCCGAAGCCAGCCAGCAGCTGAACATCCGCCACGAAACCGCGCGCACCCAGCTCAAGGCCATATTCCACAAGACCGGCTGCAACAGCCAGGCCCAGCTGACGCATCTGCTCTCGCGCCTGGGCGCGGCGCTGGACGAGGCCTGAACACCACGCGCCCGGCAGCGGGCCGGCGCCGCGCCTGCGGCCCGCCCGTTGCCCCGCGAAAAAAGTGCTAAAAGTACAAGAAGTAAAAAGAAGGGAAGCCATGAGCGACACACAGATGCACGACACCATTCGCGCGCTGTACGAGGGGATCTTCGATGCCGATGCCTGGCAGCGCAGCCTGGGCGCGCTGTGCCAGGCCAGCGGCAGCACGCATGCCCATCTGCTGGTGCTCGACACCGTCAACGAGCGCGTGCTGGTGAACCAGGAGGTCAACCCCATGCCGGAGGCGGTGGCCGCCTACAGCGAACACTACGTAGCCATCGACCCGGCCCTGCCGTTCGCCAGGCGCATGTCGGTGGGCAACTGGTATATCGATTCACGCGAGCTGGGCGCGCAGGCGATGCGCAAGTCGCCCTTCTACGGCGAGTTCCTGCGGCAATTCGAACAGTCATCGGTGATGGCCTGCCTGATCGAGCGCCAGCCGCACTACGACGTGTTCCTGTCGCTGCAGCGCCCGCAGGGCCACGACCACTATTCGCCCGAAGACGCGCGCGCGCTCGACTGGGCCATCCCGCACGTGCGCCATGCGATGGCGCTGCGCGACCGCACCCACCAGGTGTCGACACTGGCGCATGCGTCGGCGCAACTGATGGAGCGGCTGCCGTTCGGCGTGATCGTGTTCCGCGACGACGGCAAGCCGCTGATGGCCAACAGCATTGGCGAGACGTGGGTGCGCCGGCTGCTGCCGGCGGTGTCGGTCGAGACCCGCGCCGTGGCGCCGCCCGCCATAGCCGTGCGCGAGGAAGCCGACTGGCAGCTGTCGCGCCCGTTTGCCGAGGCGCTGCGGGCGGCATGCAACCCCGCCAACCCGCAGCCGGCGCAGGCGCTGCGTGCGGTCGACAGCGCCGGCCGCCAGGCCCAGGTCGTGCTGCTGCCGCTGCCGCCGGCACACCATCTGGCGATGGACTGGCAGCGCCCCAGCGTGCTGGTGGCGATCCACGAGCCCGGCACCGCGCCGATGACGCTGCCAGCCGTTTTGCGCGACCTCTACGGCCTCACTCCGGCCGAGACCCGGCTGGCACTGCAGCTGTCATCGGGCATCGGCCTGCCCGAGGCGTGCGAGCTGATCGGCATCCGGCGCGAGACCGGGCGCACGCAACTCAAGGCGATCTTCACCAAGACCGGGACGGGCACGCAGGCGCAACTGGCGCACCTGCTCACGCGGCTGGGGGTACGGACCTGACCGAGGCCGGCGCGCGTCAGTCGATCGACGCGCCCACGGTCTTGACCACCCCCGCCCACTTCTGCCGATCCCCCTTCACCGTAGCCTTGAACTGATCCACGGTCTCGACCCGCGGCGTGTTGCCGGCATCGATCAGCTTCTGGCGGATCGCCGGCGTTTCCAGCGCCACCTTCACCGCATCGTTGACCTTGCGCGCGATCTTCGGATCCAGCCCCTTGGGCCCGAAGAAGCCGAACCAGATGGTGCTGTTGAAGCCGGGCAGGCCGCTCTCGGCAATGGTCGGCACGTCGGGAATCACTTGCACGCGCTGCTTGGTGGTCACGCCCAGCAGGCGCACCTTGCCGGCGCGGTACTGCGGCAGCACGCTCTGCACCTGGTTGAAGATGCAGCAGACCTCGCCCTTCACCACCGCCTGCAGCGCGTCGGGGCCGCCCTTGTAGGGCACGTGGACCATGTCCAGGCCGGCGCGCGCATTGAACTCGGCAAAGGCCAGGTGCGTGCCGGTGCCGTTGCCGGTGGAGGCAAAGTTGTACTTGCCCGGGTTGGCCTTGACCTTCTCGATAAACTCCTTGACCGACTTCACGTCCAGCACCGCCGGGTTGACGGTCAGCACGTTGGAGACCTCGACCAGCGGCGCGATCGGGGTGAAATCGGCCTCGGCGTCGAACGGCAGGTTCTTGTACAGCGCCGGGTTGATGCCGTGCGTGGCGGCGGTGCCCAGCAGCAGCGTGTAGCCATCCGGCCTGGCATGCGCGACCACCTCGGAGGCGACGTTGCCGCCGGCGCCCGGCCGGTAGTCGTAGATGATGGTGGTCTTCAGCGACTTCTGCAGCGGCTCCTGCAGCGTGCGGCCGACGATGTCGACGCCGGAGCCGGCAGTAAAGCCCATCAGGATCGTCACCGGCTGCGTCGGCCACTCCCCTTGCGCGCGGGCGGGCGAGCTGACCGTGCTGATGGCAGCGGCGGCGCACAGCGCGGCCAGGCCGGTAGCGGAACGGAAGGACAAGCGCGGAAGCAGGCGGGACGAAGTAGGCATGGGGGGCACCGTCGGTAAGTATCAGCAAGATAAGACCCGGCGCGGCGGGTCGGCACAATGATGACCGGGATCTGAGCCCCGGGCCAGCGCCACACGATAGCAAGGTTCCTGCCAAAACCAAACGACCGTGTTCGCTTGAGGGTATTCGATCGGGGCATATGTACGCCTCCTCGGCATCGCCTCAGCGCCGCAGCAACCCCACCAGCTCGTCCACGTCCGGCAGCGGCGCGCCGGTTCCCGCGGCGCTGTCGTCGTCGGCCTCCAGCAGCCCGTCGGCCAGCGCGCGCTTGTCGCGGTGCAGGTCGACGATGCGCTCTTCGATGGTGCCGGCATTGATCAGCCGGTACACCGTCACCGGGCGCTGCTGGCCGATGCGGTGCGCCCGGCCCATGGCCTGGTCTTCGGCGGCGGGATTCCACCAGGGGTCGGCAATGATCACGTAGTCGGCCGCGGTCAGGTTCAGGCCGAAGCCGCCGGCCTTCAGGCTGATCAGGAAGACATCGCCCTCGCCCGCCTGGAAGGCGGCCACGCGGCGGGTGCGCTCGGCCGCGGGGGTGGCGCCGTCCAGGTACTGCAGCGCCAGCCCGGCGCGCTCCAGCCCCTGGCGCAGCAGCTGCAGGAAGTCGACAAACTGGCTGAACACCAGGGTCTTGTGGCCGCTCGCGGCAAGCTCGCTGGCCAGCTCGACAAAGGCGCGCACCTTGGCGCCTTCGGACAGCTGGCCGCTGAGTTCCGGCGTGACCAGGCGCGGGTCGCACGCGGCGCGCCGCAGCCGCATCAGCTGCGCCAGCACGTGGATGCGCGCCTGGGCCTGGTGCTGGGCCTGCGCCAGGGCGCGCGCACGGGCCCCGGCAGGCGCGCCTTTGGTGGCCTTGCGTGCCGCTTCCACGCGCGCCAGCGCGGCCTCGGCCTCGGTCTGGGCCTGGCGGCGCAGGGCCTCGTAGTGCGCGGCTTCGACCGGCTCGGGCTCGACCCGGATCACCAGCTCCGTGCGCGGCGGCAGTTCGTCCAGCACCTGCGCCTTGGTCCGGCGCAGCACGAACGGCGCGATCATGCGGCGCAGCCGCTGGCGCGCCTCGCGCATGCCGCCGCGCTCGATCGGGTTGGCAAAGTGTTCGTTGAAGCGGGCCAGCGAGCCCAGCAAGCCCGGATTGCAGAACCGCATCACCGACCACAGCTCGGCCAGCCGGTTCTCCACGGGCGTGCCGGTCAGCGCCATGCGGAAGCCCGACGGCAGCGCGAACATGGCCTGCGCCCGCCGCGTGACCGCGTTCTTGAAGGCCTGCGCCTCGTCCGCGACCACGGTATGCCATTCGCGCGCGCAGAACGCCTTGCTGGCCTGCTGCAGCAGCGTGTACGAGATGATCACCAGGTCATGCGGCCCGGCCTGCGCCAGCAGCGTCTCACGATCGCCCTCGGCATAGACATGGACGTTGAGCGTGGGCGCAAAGCGCCGCGCCTCGGCCGCCCAGTTGCCGCACACCGAAGTCGGCGCGATCACCAGCGCGGCGCCGCCGCCGGCGCGCGCCACCAGCACCGCCAGCGCCTGCAGGGTCTTGCCCAGGCCCATGTCGTCGGCCAGGCAGGCGCCCAGGCCCGAGGCCGCCAGCGTCATGGCCCAGCGGTAGCCAGCCTCCTGGTAGGGCCGCAGCTCAGCCGCCAGCGTGGCAGGCAGCGCGATGTCAGCCTCGCGCGCGGCGCGCAGCCGGGCGATGCGCTGGCGGAAATGCGCATCGGGATCGACGCCGGCGCCGGCCAGCACGTCATCCAGCCACGGCGTGGCCATCTGCGGGACGCGAATGCCGTCGGGCACATGCTCACCGACGCCGGCGAGGTCGCGCAGCCGGCCGCGCAGCGTGCGCGTCAGCGCCACGTAGACGCCCTGCCCCATCGGCACGAAGCGCCCGGCGTGGCTGCCGGTCCAGTCGATCAGCTTGCCCAGCTCCAGCACCAGCCCCTCGGCCACGCGCAGCTCGCCGGCCAGCCGGTACCACGCGCCGCGGCTCTCGATCTGCACGCCCAGCTGCCGCAGGTCGGCCGGCAGCACGCGAATCTCCTTGCCGCGCGGCCATTCCACGGCCTGCACGGCGGGCAGTCCGGGCAGCGCCTCGACCACGGCGAGCGCGTCCTCCGGATCGTCCAGCATCCAGGTGTATTCGCCGCCCGGCGGCGCCAGCGCCACCAGCTGCGGCAATGCCGCGAAGACCTCGGCCACGCTGGCCAGCTCGGCATCCAGGTCGCGTTGCGTGGCCAGGGTCTCGCCGCGCACCGCCGCCATCAGGCGCTCGCGTCCGGCGCCGGGCGCGAGCCGCGGCCCGAGCGGCCCCAGCGGCGTCACCACCAGCCGCAGCGAAATGCCGCGCCCCGCCAGCCCGCCCAACGGTGCCACCTCGGCGCGCAGGCGCGCGTCAGCCTCCACCGCGCGCGATCCGCCCGCCTGGTCGGCCTGGACCTGGAACTGGCCGGCCAGCGCGCGCAAGGTCTGGTCGAGCTGGGCGTGGCCGTCCTCCGGGATCGCCAGGCCATCGCCGATCAGCCGGGCAGCCTCGAACTGCGCCGGCGTAAAGCGGATCAGCCGCAGCCGGTGCGGGCCGTCGCGCACCACCGTGAGCTGGCGCAGGGCCTCGGCCTCCTGGCGCGCGGCGGCCGGCAGCAAGGCTTCCATCGCCGGCGCCTCGCGCACCGGCGGGAACATGCGCAGCACGTAGCGGCCGGCGCTGCGCACCGCTTCCAGCGCGGGCGCGTCCTCCACCACCTCCAGCGTCTGCGACGGCGCATGCGCCAGCACCACGCCCGGGTGCCCCACCAGCGCCATCGCCGCGGCGGCGCGGTCGAGCACGTAGCGCCGGTTGTGCGACTGGTCGCGGCGGATGGCGCGGGCCACGCGGGCGTCCCACGGCTCCAGCCGGTCGTCCTCGGCCACGCGCGCCAGCGGCACCGGCCTGGGCTTGCCCCAGCCGCGCGCGCCGCGCACCTGCTCGAGCGGCTCGATCGTGCCGGGCGCGCCGTCGGCATCCAGCGTCAGCGCCCACAGCAGGCGCCTGCCGCCTTCGCCCCCGGCGGCAGGCTCGCTGCCGGCGAGCGCGCGCAGCGCCTCCAGCGCCTGCTGCCAGCCGGCCTGCGGCGCGGACGCGCCGCCGGGGTCGGAAGCCCTGTCAGGCGGGACATCGGGTCCGGGATGTGGGGTCAAAGGCACGGCGAGTGTGGGAATCAAGGCCGCCAGCGCGGCGGCACGGTGCGCGGAACAGGGCAAGAATGCCCGAAAAAGAGAATTCTAGACCGCAGCGGCGCCCGCACCGCGTTGTGACCCATGCCCCCCGGGCTTACAATATCGTTTTTGCTATTTCCACGGCGCAGGGAGAACAGACATGTCGATGGCGGATCGCGACGGCAAGATTTGGATGGACGGCAAGCTGATCGAATGGCGCGACGCCAAGATCCACGTGCTGACGCATACGCTGCACTATGGCATGGGCGTGTTCGAGGGCGTACGCGCCTACAAGACCCCCGAAGGCACCGCCATCTTCCGCCTGAAGGAGCACACCCGCCGCCTGTTCAATTCGGCCAAGATCTTCCAGATGGTCATGCCCTTCGACGAGGCCACGCTGGAAGCGGCGCAGCGAGAAGTGGTGCGCGCCAACAAGCTGGAATCCTGCTACATCCGCCCGATCGTGTGGGTCGGCGACGAGAAACTGGGCGTCTCGGCCAAGGGCAACACCATCCACGTGGCAATCGCGGCCTGGCCGTGGGGCGCCTACCTGGGCGAGGAAGGCATGGAGCGCGGCATCCGCGTGAAGACCTCGTCGTTCACGCGCCACCACGTCAACGTGTCGCTGGTGCGCGCCAAGGCGAGCGGCTACTACATCAACTCGATCCTGGCCAACCAGGAAGCCACCGGCCTGGGCTACGACGAAGCGCTGCTGCTCGACACCGAGGGCTATGTCAGCGAAGGCTCGGGCGAGAACGTCTTCATCGTGCGCAACGGCGTGATCTACACCCCGGACCTGGCCTCGTGCCTGGACGGCATCACCCGCGACGCCACCCTGACCATCGCGCGCGACCTGGGCATCGAGGTGCGTGAAAAGCGCATCACCCGCGACGAGATGTACTGCGCCGACGAAGCCTTCTTCACCGGCACCGCCGCCGAAGTCACGCCGATCCGCGAACTGGACGACCGCGTCATCGGCGAAGGCCGCCGCGGCCCGGTGACCAAGCAGATCCAGGACGCGTTCTTTGCCGCCGTGGGCGGCACCAACGAAAAGTACAAGAAGTGGCTGACGCTGGTCTGAGCACCGGCTGCCAGCCCCTGTTGCGCGCGCCCGGCACTGCCGGGCGAGGCACACCCTCTGTTTTCATCGAACAATAAGCATCACTCCCTGCAACACCATGACGCAAACCGCCACCATCATCGAAATCGGCGCTGAAGACATTCCGCTGCATTGCCCGACCGCCAACACCCCGGCATGGAACTACCATCCGCGCGTGTTCCTCGACGTGGCAGACACCGGCGAAGCCAAGTGCCCGTACTGCGGCACCGTCTACAAGCTCAAGCCGGGCACCGTGCTGAAGGGCCACCACTGACCCGAGCCGCCCGCATTCGCACGATCCTGACGCTCCGGGCCGCTTGCAGGCGCCCCGGAGCGTCGGCATTGCCGGCGTCCGCGCCGACGCTCCCGTGCCGGCTCCAAGCGCCCCGCCCATGAAGAAAGCCCTCGTCATCGCCCCCAACTGGATCGGCGACGCCCTGATGGCGCAGCCGCTCTTTGCGCTGCTCAAGGCGCGCCATCCGCGCCTGGTTATCGACGCACTCGCGCCCAAGTGGGTCGCGCCCGTGCTCGCGCGCATGCCGGAGATCGGCCGCGTGTTCCCGTCCGACCTCGCGCACGGCAAGCTGCAGCTGTCGGCACGGCTGATGTTCGCGCAGCAGCTCAAGAACGAAGGCTATGACCTCGCCTACGTGCTGCCGAACTCGCTCAAGTCGGCACTGGTCCCCTGGCTGGCCGGCATCCCGCTGCGCATCGGCTACCGCGGCGAAGCCCGCTTCGGCCTGCTCAACGTGCGCCACGCCAACCCGCCGCGCGACAAGCGCCCGCCGATGGTGGAGCACTACGCCCGCCTGGCGCTCAAGCCCGGCGCGCGCCTGCCCGAAGACCTGCCCGAGCCGCGCCTGCGCGTCGACCCGACGCGCATGGCGGCCACCGCCGAGCGCTTTGGCATCGCCCCGCACACGCGCGTGATCGCGTTCTGCCCGGGTGCCGAGTTCGGCCCGGCCAAGCGCTGGCCGGCCGGGCATTTCGCCAGGCTCGCGCAGATGCTGCGGCGTTCCTACCCGTATGCGCAGATGATCACGCTGGGCTCGGCCAAGGACGCCGAGATCGCCGCCGAGATCGTCAGCGAGGCCCCGTTCGTGCGCAACCTGTGCGGCCAGACCTCGCTGGATGACGCCGTGGACCTGCTGGCGCTCTCCGAAGCCGCGGTCTGCAACGACTCCGGCCTGATGCACGTCACCGCGGCGCTGAACCGGCCCCAGGTGGCGGTGTTCGGCTCGAGCGACCCGCGCCACACGCCGCCGTTGTCACAGGCAGCGAGTATCATGTGGCTGCAACTGGAGTGCAGTCCCTGCTTCAAGCGCGAGTGCCCGCTGGGCCACCTGCGCTGCCTGAAAGAGATCGAACCTGAAATGGTGTTCGTCGAGCTGCGCAAGCTGCTGCACCGGCCCTGACCTCACTGCCCTCGCCACTTCTACTGCCACCATGCCTCGCTTTGCCCGCCTGTTCGATTCCGCCGAAGACATCGTCGAAGCCTTTCGCGAAGCGCTGAAGCTGCGCGACGCAGACGGCGCGCTGCGCCTGTGGCTGGACGAAGACTCGATCACCTGCGTGCTGCCCGACGGCCAGCGCCTGATCGGCCACGAACAGCTGCGCCAGGCCTTCCTGCAACTGCTGGAAGAACAGCCGGTGCTGGTCGATGCAATCGAGACCAGCAGCCATGCGTCGATGGCCGTGTCGATCTTCGACGTGACCGAGGCGCTGCGCTTCGGCGGCGACCGCGTCGAGGCCGACCTGTACGTGCACACCACCTATGTACTGATGCAGAACCACGAAGGCTGGCGCCTGGCGCATATCCACTGCAGCCCGGCCAACGCGGTGCAGGTTGCCGCCGTGGCCGCCGCGCCGGGGCAGGCGCTGCACTGAACCCGCATGGCCGCCGCGCCGCGGCCTGCTGCAACACCACGCCGGCATGACGCAGCTTCCGCACCACCGCCTTCCCCAGGCCGTCCACGCCGCCCAGGCTGATCCCGCCACGGCGCCCGGCCATGGCTACGGCGAAGGCGTGCCGATGCCCTGGTGGCTGCGCGGCGGCCATGCCCAGACCATCATCCCCGCGCGCTTCACGCGCCGCCCGCCGCGCGTGAGCTTCCGCCGCGAGCGCTGGGATACCCCCGACCAGGACTTCATCGACCTCGACTGGACCACCCACCCGGTGCGCCCGGACACGCCGCTGGTGGTGATGTTCCACGGCCTGGAGGGCGATTCCGGCAGCCACTACGCGCAGGCGCTGATGCATGCGCTGTCCCTGCGCGGCTGGCAGGGCGTGGTCCCGCATTTCCGCGGCTGCTCGGGCGAGCTCAACCTGGCACCGCGCTTCTACCATTCGGGCGATTCGGCCGAGATCCGCTGGGTGCTGGAACGCATGCGCCAGCGCCATTGCGCCAACGGGCGCAAGCTGCTGGTGGTGGGGATCTCGCTGGGCGGCAACGCACTGCTGCGCTTCCTGGGCGAGGACGGCACCAGCGCCGGCCACGTGCATGCGGCCGCGGCGATCTCCGCGCCGCTGGACCTGGCTGCCGGCGGCGCGGCGCTGTCGGCCGGCTTCAACCTGGTCTATACGCGCATGTTCCTGCAGACGCTCAAGCGCAAGTCGCTGGCCAAGCTGGGGCAGTTCCCGGGGCTGTTCGACCGCGACACGATGCTGGCCAGCCGCGACCTGTACGCCTTCGACAACGTCGTCACCGCGCCGCTGCATGGCTTTGTCGATACCGACGACTACTGGCGCCGCGCCGCCAGCAAACCCGTGCTGCGCGACATCGCCGTGCCCACGCTGGTGCTCAATGCGCGCAACGATCCCTTCCTGCCGGCCCGGCACCTGCCCGGTCCGGCCGACGCCAGCCCCCAGGTATGGCTGGAACAGCCCGAGCACGGCGGCCATGTCGGCTTCATGACCCCGCCCGAGGGCTGGCGCCGGCACCTGCCCCTGCTGCCCGACGGGCGCTTCAGCGGCGACATCGAATGGTTGCCGGCACGGATCCTGAGATTTTTTGACGGCATGATGTGAGGCGGGCGCAGTCCCCCCACGGCCCGCCGAGGAGACAGACATGGACGAGATCGTCAGGCAAGCCATGGCACGCTGGCCCAACGTGCCCAACGCCTACGGCTGGCTGGCACTGGACCGCCGCGGCCAGTGGCGCCTGCGCAATGAGTACGCCCAGCAGCACGGGCTTTCGGGCGACCCCATCCGCCATGAAGCGCTGATCGGCTTTATCGAACGCAACTACCTGTGCGACGAGCGCGGCGCCTGGTACTTCCAGAACGGCCCGCAGCGGGTGTTCGTTTCGCTGGGCTATGCGCCGTGGGTGGTGCGGCTGCATGAAGGCGCGCTGCGCACGACCACGCAGCAGGCCTTCACGCTGCAGGCCTGCTACGCCGACGAGCACGGCAACGTGGTGCTGGCCGGCACGGTCGAGGGCATGGCGCAAGGCAGCCCGCCGGCACAGCAGGCCGCCCTGCTGCACGACCACGACCTGGAACTGTTCAGCGGCGCCAGCACCTGGCATGGCGAAGCCTGCGGCACTGACCTGGGCGTATTCCACCACGATGGCCGCGACATCCCGATCGAGCCGGTTGCCGAGAGCGAGGTGCCCAGGCGCTTTGGCTTCGTGCGCCAGCCGGCGCCGCCGGCTGGCTGAACGCCTGCCTCAGTTAGGCATGCCCTTGCTGTCCTGCTTGTCCTCGCGGTACTGGCGCTCCAGCTGGTGCAGGCGCGCATCGACCTCGGACAGCGTGTAGAAGTCGCCGTCGCCGGCCTTGCGCGCGATCTGCAACTGCTCGATCGCGGCCTGGTAGGCGCCGTCCATCGCATACTTCTCGGCCAGCGCCTGGTGCTGCTGCAAGCGCTTGCCCTGGCCCGCGTAGGCGCGCGCCAGCAGCTCCCACCATTCGCTGCGGCTGGTCTCCTGGCGCGTGCGTTCGCGCAGGAAGCGCACGGCCTCTTCATAGCGGCCTGAGCCGACCAGGGTATCGGCATAGGCAATCGCCACCGCATGCGACAGCGGGAACGCCTTCATCGACGCGCTGGCCTGGGACAGCGCCTCGGGCACGCGGCCCTGCGCGCGCGCCAGTTCCACCGCCATCACGTCCAGCATGGGGCTGCCCGAGGAGGCGCCGGGAATATTGCCGTAGAGACGTCGCGCCTCGGCCAGCTCCTGTTCGGCGGCCGGGTAGCGGCCCAGCCGCTGTTCGGTGAAGGCAAGGCCGTAGTGCAGCGCCGGAGCACGCAGTGCCGTTGCTCCCGGCAGTTGCGTGCGCAGCGCCGCGCGCAGGTTCTGCAGGTCGCTGGGCGACGATTCCTGGATCACGCGGGCCCGCATCCGCGCAAACTCGTATTCAGGCGTGTTGGCGACCTTGCGCTTGCTGGCATGGCTGACGCGGTCCTGCATGTCGGCAATCCGCTCGGAGGTCAGCGGGTGAGTCCGCACATAAGACGGGACCGAATTTTCCGCGGTCCCCGATGCGCGCTGCAGCCGCATGAAGAAATCGGGCATGCCCTGCGGGTCAAACCCCGCCGCGGTCAGGATCTGGAAGCCGACCCGGTCGGCCTCGCGCTCGGCCCCGCGCGAGAACGACAGCTGGTTGGCGATGGCCGCGCCCTGCCCGCCCATGGCCAGCGCCGCCGCGGCGTCCGGGCTGCGCGTGGCGGCCAGGCCCGCCAGCACCATCGAGGCCAGCGCGATCCACATCGACTGGTCCTGCGAGGTGATGCCACGCGCGATATGCCGCTGCATCACGTGGCCGATTTCATGGCCCAGCACCGAGGCCAGTTCCGATTCCGTATCGGACTGCACCAGCAGCCCGGTATGCACGCCGATATAGCCGCCCGGCAGCGCAAACGCGTTGATGCTGCGGTCACGCACCGCGAACAGGTCAAAGCCGGTGGCAAAGGTGCCCGCACCGGTCGAGCCGGAGATATTCTGGCGCCGCGCCGCCTGCACCAGCCGGTAGCCCAGCGCGTTCAGGTAATCGGACAGCAGCGGATCCGGCACGTACAGCGGGTCGCGCCGGATATCGCGCATGATGCGGTCGCCCAGGCGCTTTTCCATGTCGGGCGACAGCGACGCCGTGGACGGGTCGCCCAGGTCCGGCAACTGCACGCCGCCGGCCTCCACCACCGCGTTGTTGGTGCGCAGGCCGAACTCGGACTTCTGGCCCGCCTTCACGCTGCGGTTCAGGTTGTCATAGACCTGGTCGCTGGCCTCGCCCGAGATGGCGGGCACCGGCTGCGGGGGCCGGGCCGCGGGCGCAGCCGCCACCGGCGTGGCTGGCGCCGGGGCCGTGCGCGGCGTACCCTGAGGCCAGGCCGGTGCCGCGAACGTCAGCGCCAGCAGCGCCGCCAGCGGCCGCCGCCATGGCGTCCATGCGCCGCCAGCGCGGCAATGGCCGGCGCCTGCGCGATGTGACGCGGAGCCGGCGGGAACAGCGTCCGCCACGGCGCCGGGGCCGCGTGCGGCAGACCTGCGAAGCGATGGGTGTTTTGGCATGTTGCTATGATAGCGGCCTCCCGTGGCCGTTCCCATCGGATGCTTCCCAGGGACGCCGGCGGCCACCAGCACGCAGTTCGCACTGAAGCTCTCGATCATGACCCAGCTCACCCATTTCGATACCGCCGGACAAGCCCACATGGTCGACGTCGGCGACAAGGCCAGCACCCACCGCGTCGCCGTGGCCACCGGCACCATCACCATGCAGCCAGCCACCTTCACGCTGGTGCGCGACGGCAGCGCCAAGAAAGGCGACGTGATCGGCATCGCCCGCGTGGCGGCGATCATGGCCACCAAGCGCACCGCCGACCTGATCCCTCTATGCCACCCGATCGGCCTGACCAAGGTGGCGGTCGAGTTCGCGCTGGACGAGGCCACCGCCACCGTAGCCTGCACCGTGCGCACCGAAACCCGCGGCCAGACCGGCGTGGAGATGGAAGCGCTGACCGGCGTGCAGGTGGCGCTGCTGACGATCTACGACATGTGCAAGGCGGTGGACCGCGGCATGGTGATGGGCAATGTGAAGTTGCTGGAAAAGCATGGGGGCAAGTCGGGGGATTGGGTGGCGGCCGGCTGACCTCCGCACGTGACGCCTGCAACACGCGCCGCGATGGGCAGTGTCACGATGTCTTACGCCAGGGTCGTTCCCCGGTAATAGAGGTAACGCCGCATTTCCAGCCGGGCCGCCGTGGCGCCGGCGCGGGACAATTTGGTATTCAATATGATTGCAGGCCCGCCGCTGGTTGCGGCCTGCTGACCCTGTCCGTGGCGTGCCATGCGGTGCGCGCGGGGATGAGGTGGATACCATGAACGGGCGCATGCTCTGCCAGATCGCCCTGGCACTCGCGGCCACGGCCGCAAGCGGCGCCGCCCTCGCCGGGCGGGCCGATCTCCACGATGCCGCTTTGCACGATAGCGACGCACGCGGCGGCTTCATCAAGACACGCACAAGCGTCGGCGTGGGCCTCTATTTCGGGCCCGGCGTGTTCTATGGCGGCTACCCGTATGGCTACCCCGCCCCGTACTACTACCCGCCCGCCGTGGTCACCGCACCCGCGGCGCCGCCGCAGTACATCGAACAGGGTCCGAACGGCCCCGTGCCGGTCCCCGGCCCGGACGGCGTAGCGCCGCAGCAGGGCTGGTGGTACCACTGCGACCAGCCCGAAGGCTACTACCCCTATGTGCAGGCCTGCCCCGGCGGCTGGCAGCGCATACCGGCACAGCCGCCGGCCAACTCCTGATGCGGGGTGACACCATGCATACCCTGACCCGCGCCACGCTGGCCGTGGCCACCCTGACCCTCGGCGCCTGCGCCGTGATGCCTGCCGGCCCCAGCGTGATGGTACTGCCGGGCACCGGCAAGAGCTTCGACCAGTTCCGCGCCGACGACTACAACTGCCGCCAGTTCGCCTTCGGGCGGGTGGGCGGTGTCTCATCCTCGCAGGCCGCCAACAATGCCGCCGTCGGCAGCGCCGTGGTCGGCACCGCGCTGGGCGCAGCGGCGGGCGCGGCGTTCAATGGCGGATCGGGTGCGGCGGTGGGTGCGGGCGTCGGCCTGCTGACTGGCGCGGCGGTCGGCGCTGGCAATGCCCAGTACGCGGGTTACGGCACGCAACAGCAATACGATGCCGCCTACGTTCAGTGCATGTACGCCAGCGGCAACCGCGTGCCGGCCCCCGGACGCGTCGCCGCTGCGCCGCCGGCACCGCGGTACTACTACTATCCGCCGCCTCCGCCGCCGGTCTATTACAGCCCGTATCCGTACTACTAGGTCAGTCCCGGCGCCATTCGGAATACCGACGCGAACGGTCGCCGACCCATGCGCAGAATGCCTGCGGGCGTTCGTCTGGCGTCAGGTCGCGGCAGGCCTTCGCAATCTCGGCGTATTGCGCGACTTCATCGCCAAGGTAGTACCAGCGCAGCCGTTCCATCCACTGGCGGCCTTGCGCAGGATCGCCGGTCAGCGCCAGCAGCCATGCGGTGCGCGCGATCATGGTCGGCGTAGGCAGCAGGTGGACGGCGGCGATGTGGGCGGGCAACAACTCTGCCGCATTGGCCGGCGTAATGGTGGCCAGGCCGGCAGCGTCGGCCTGCGCGTGCTGGCGGAACCAGAAGCGCGGCATCGGCAAGGCGTTGCGGCCTTCGCTGCTGGCGTATTCGCGGGCTTCGGCGCGGCGGTAGTCTTGCCACATGGTGGCCAGCACGGCCATAGCCACCACGACAAACGCGAGCGCCAGCCCACGCGCCACTGGCATCGGCACGCGCCAACGCCCGAAACCCGACGGCTCCAGCCAACCGAGCATGAAGCAGAACGGCAGGAAGAAATAGAGATAATGCAGCGGGTATTCGAGCATCGAATGCGCGCACAGCATCGCCAGCCAGGTGAGAACCAGCACGGTCTGCTTGCGCTCTTCGCTATCGCCGTGCCACAAGCGAACGCGAATCACGCGCCATAGCCACGCCAGCAGGATCAGGCCTACGCCGGCGGTACCGACGATGCCCGTCTTTGCCAGCAGGTCGAGGATGGCGTTGTGGGCGTGCAGGGACATCTCCACCTTCACGCCGACTTGCTGCAACTGCTGGAATTGCGCCCAGCCGAACTCGCCCCAGCCGACGCCGAACCACGGGTGGGAGCGGAACATTGCCAGCGCGTGGGTCCACAGTGCGCCGCGCGCGGACATCTGGTCTTCGGCTTCGAGTTGCGCGATGGTGTCGAACAGACGCCAGTCGAAGGCTTGCCCTGCGGCGCGGATTGCGGGTTGCAGGATCAGTAGCATCGCCACCATTGCTACGGCTGCGACGAGCAGACCGACTGGCCGCTGCATTGGGTCCGAGTCGCGCCGCCCGCCTCGCGTGAGCCACGCCGCGACCAGCGCGTAGATCGCAGCGAGGCCAACATGCAGCACGCCAGTGCGCGAACCGGATAGCACGATGCCGCTTTCCAGCAGGGCCACGGCGGCTAGCCACATCGGGAAACGTAGGCGGCCACGCGAGGCCAGCCACACGGATGCCACCAGCGCCAGGCCTTCAACGGTGGCCTGGTGATTGGGCTGGTTCAGGTTGCCCCACAGGCGGCGGTTGTTGTCGTAGAAATAGCTGGAGACGAGGCCGAAGGCGCGGGGTTCGAGATGGAACAGCTGCACCCATTGCGTGAGGGTGCCCAGCAGGCCGGCGATGAAGAAGGCGGTGGCGAGGGTGTCTCCGATGTTCTGAGTGGATGCCGCAGGCGTGCCTCGGTACGACCATGCGGCGCATGTCACCGCTGCGCCCAGGAACAGCGTGAGGATGGTGGTGAGGCGGCTACCAGTGATGTCGTGATGGCCAGTGGCGCCCGAGACAAGTCCGACGACGACCAGCCAGAGAAACAGCAGTGTCACCCACGGCAGCGACACTCCAGGCGATGCCACTGGGCGGCGACCCGCATGGATCGCGAGGACGGCGAGCGCGCAGAGCGCGGCGGTCCATTCGCCGTAGAACGTCGCGAGCGGCAGCGTGTGCCGGGAGACTAGCAGCGGAAAGACGATGGCTGCGATGAGGGCAGCCGACGGGATGTTGGTCCGGGACGGCGGCATTGAGGCGCCTGGTTAGGGGAAAGGCGCATGATAGCTTGGGCGCTACCTAAAGAAAAAGCGCCCGAAGGCGCTTCTTCTTTAGGTAGCAATCAGACAGAATCAGATACCCGTTTTTGCCTTGGTACAGGGCGCGGCACCAGTGTTGGTAGCTGCCCATTTAATCGCGTTCGCGTTGCTAGTATTGTCCGGAGTCAGCGTGACTTCACAACCGAGCAGTGCAGCCTTACCCGTCATCACAACTGCCCCGGTCTTCGCGGTCAAGGTTACAGTGGCATTGGTCGGCGCCGGAAGTGCCGGATAGCCAGTGGCCGTCTTCAAGAGTACATCAGTATCGCATTTGGCATCGATTACGCCGTTATTGACTTGACTGCACTCAGCGATGGCCATTTTCAAAGGGGCAACTTGCGAATAGACGTCCGACCAACGCGACCGCGTCACATAATCCTGATACTGCGGAATCGCAATAGCCGCCAAAATACCAATGATCGCAACCACGATCATCAGTTCGATCAGCGTAAAGCCCTTCTGGACACGACGGCCCAGCTTCTTCAGTTGTTGTACCCGTTGCATGATTTGACCCCTCGAAGAGATTTTAGTTGAGCGTTGCACGTCTTCGGTTTCGTGACGCGGGGACTATTGAGCAGTAACCGTGCCAGCGGCATCCCCCATCGGTTGGGGGTGAAAAGCGACAAATTTCGTCACCCATCAGGGGGATGCATGCCGTATGCGCCAAAATTTGTCACTTGCGCTCGCTACCACCGCGCGAAGCGACAAAATGTGCGATCACTCACATGAGTTAGTTGGCCAAGGCACCGACGGCCGCCTTGCCGGCACGCCAACGAAAAAGGGCGGCCAGCTGGCCGCCCTTCTCGCCTGGGCGAAATCTCGTCAGGCGGCCTGTGCCGACCGGCGGCTCAGCAGCTTGCCCATGATCACCACCAGGATCGCGCCGGCGGCGCCGAATACCAGGTGGGCGTGCGGCACGTGGACTTCGAACCAGGCGGCGTCGACCGGGTCGCTGACCAGCATTTCGCCGGCCAGGTAGCCCAGCAGCGCGGCACCCAGCACGATGATCACCGGGAAGCGCTCCATGACCTTGAGCAACAGCGTGCTGCCGAACACGATCAGCGGGATCGACAGGCCCAGGCCGATGATCAGCAGCATCAGCTGGCTGCCCTCGGGGCCCTTCTGTGCGGCAGCGGCCACGGCCACCACGTTGTCGAGCGACATCACCAGGTCCGCGATCAGGATGGTGCGGATGGCGGCCCAGATATTGTCCTTGCCGTCGTGGCCTTCCTCATCGTCATCGCCGGTCAGCAGTTGCACGCCGATGTAGACCAGCAGCACGGCACCGACGATCTTCAGGTACGGCAGGCTCAGCAGCTTGACCGCGGCCACGGTCAGCACCACGCGCATGATGATGGCGGCGGCACTGCCCCAGAAGATGGCTTTCTTCTGCTGGGCGGGCGGCAGGTTGCGCGAGGCGAGCGCGATCACCACCGCGTTGTCGCCGGACAGGACGATATTGGTCAGGATGATCGATCCCAACGCAATCCAGAATGTGGTGGAAGACAGCAGTTCCACGGGAGGGCTCCTCGAATTTTATAGGTTGCACACCCGTCATCTGACGGGATTTCGGATGTCTCGAAACACGGACATGACTGTTTACCGCACGAACCTTTCGATTAGATTTCAATCCTGTAATGTTTCGTGCCGGAAGCCACGCCGAATCCGTCCTCCAGAATGACAATGCCCCCGCGCGGGCGGGGGCATTGCCTGGTTCGCCATTCCAGCGCTCGCTGGAATGGCGAGGTACGACTTACAGCATTGCCTTCAGCAGGCGGCCCATCTCCGACGGGTTCTTGGTCACCTTGATACCGCAGGCTTCCATGATTTCCAGCTTGGCCTGGGCGGTATCGGCACCGCCCGAGATCAGCGCGCCGGCGTGGCCCATGCGCTTGCCCGGAGGCGCGGTCACGCCAGCGATGAAGCCAACCACCGGCTTCTTCATGTTTTCCTTGATCCAGTAAGCCGCGTTGGCTTCGTCCGGACCGCCGATCTCACCGATCATGACCACGGCGTCCGTTTCCGGATCGTCGTTGAACATCTTCATCACGTCGATGTGCTTCAGGCCGTTGATGGGGTCGCCACCGATGCCGACAGCCGACGACTGGCCCAGGCCCAGCGCGGTCAGCTGGCCCACGGCTTCGTACGTCAGCGTGCCCGAGCGCGACACCACACCGATGCGGCCCTTCTTGTGGATATGGCCCGGCATGATGCCGATCTTGATTTCGTCCGGCGTGATCAGGCCCGGGCAGTTCGGTCCCAGCAGCAGGGTCTTCTTCTTCTCGCGGCGCATGCGGTCCTTGACTTCCATCATGTCGCGCACGGGGATGCCTTCGGTAATGCAGACCACCAGGTCCAGGTCGGCGTCAACGGCTTCCCAGATCGCGGCAGCGGCGCCTGCGGGCGGCACGTAGATGACCGACACGGTGGCGCCGGTCTGAGCCTTGGCGTCCTTGACGCTGGCGTAGATGGGAATGCCTTCGAAGTCTTCACCGGCCTTCTTCGGGTTCACGCCCGCGACGAAGCAGTTCTTGCCGTTGGCGTAGTCGCGGCAGCCACGGGTGTGGAACTGGCCGGTCTTGCCGGTGATGCCCTGGGTGATGACCTTGGTGTCTTTGTTGATCAGAATCGACATGCTGTAATCCTTTGCTTGGCTACGAGCGGCGCGCGCGAGGGCGCATCAAAGCGCCTGCGCACCGCCCGCGTTCGCGTATGGTTGCGTTCGTGCGACGGCTTACTTGCCAGCGGCAGCGGCCACCACCTTCTGGGCGGCTTCTTCCATCGTGTCGGCCGAGATGATGGGCAGGCCCGAATCGGCCAGCATCTTCTTGCCGAGGTCTTCGTTGGTGCCCTTCATGCGCACGACCAGCGGCACCGTCAGGTGCACGGCCTTGGACGCGGAGATCACGCCTTCGGCGATCACGTCGCAACGCATGATGCCGCCGAAGATGTTGACCAGGATGGCCTGCACGTTCGGGTTGCTCAGCATCAGCTTGAAGGCTTCGGTCACCTTCTCGGTGGTGGCACCGCCGCCCACGTCGAGGAAGTTGGCCGGCTCGCCGCCGAACAGCTTGATGGTGTCCATGGTGGCCATGGCCAGGCCGGCGCCGTTCACCAGGCAGCCGATGTTGCCGTCCAGCGAGATGTAGGCCAGGTCGAACTTCGAGGCCTCGATTTCGTTGGCGTCTTCTTCATCCAGGTCGCGATAGGCCACGATTTCCGGGTGACGGAACAGCGCGTTCGAGTCGAAGTTGAACTTGGCGTCCAGCGCGATGACCTTGCCGTCGCCGGTCAGGATCAGCGGGTTGATTTCAGCCAGCGAAGCGTCGGTTTCATAGAACGCCTTGTACAGGCCTTGCAGGGCCTGGCGAGCCTGGGCAACCGAAGCGTCGGGCACGCCGATCTTGCGGGCGATGTCGTCGGCGTCAGCGTCGGTCAGGCCAACCGACGGCTCGATGATCAGGGTGTGGATCTTTTCCGGGCTGTGGGCGGCGACTTCTTCGATGTCCATGCCGCCTTCGCTCGAGGCCATCAGCGCGACCTTCTGCGAAACACGGTCCACCACCAGCGAAACGTACAGTTCCTTCTTGATGTCGGCGCCTTCTTCGATCAGCAGGCGGTTGACCTTCTTGCCTTCCGGGCCGGTCTGGTGCGTGACCAGCTGCATGCCCAGGATGTTCGAAGCGTAGGTCTTGACGTCGTCGATGCTCTTGGCAACCTTCACGCCGCCGCCCTTGCCGCGGCCACCCGCATGAATCTGAGCCTTGACGACCCACACCGGGCCGCCGAGCGTTTCTGCGGCCTTCAGGGCCTCGTCAACCGAGAACGCGGGGATGCCGCGCGGAACCGGCACATTGTATTTGCGCAGGATTTCCTTGCCTTGATACTCATGGATATTCATGCGTGTTTCCTTTCGGGTAGGCGTAAAAGGTAGAAGGGAAGAATCTGAAAGAAGACGAACTCTCTCGTCAGGCTGGCCAATCCTGAGAATCAGCCGGAGGTGCCGGTCGGCCGCTCGGCCGGGACAGCGTCGTTGCCATCATTGCCGCGGTCGCCATTGGCCGCGGGCGGCGCCTGAGGCGCAGTTGCGACGGCAGGTGCTGCCTCGGCCCGTACCTTGGGCGTCGGCTGGTGACCATACCAGCGCGGGTAAAACTGACGAACCACCTCGCCATCGAAACGCAGGGCGTGGCAGCCGTTCAACTGATAGGGCGGCTCCGGATTCGGGTCGTCCTCGCCGTTGTCGCGGATATTGATGACTTCACCGGCAAAGGCCTGGATCGCCGTGCTGGGCAGCACGCCAGCGGCCTCGGTCAGGTGTGAGCAACCGTGCATGCCGCCCAGGCGCTCGCGCACGGCCTTGCGAAAGCCCTTGCGCAGGTTCAGGCCGATCAGCTTGCGGTAAGCCGGGCCGATCGTGTCGCAATGAGATGGATACGGCACCCAGTCCGAGCAGGCCTCGGCATCCAGCACCGTCATTTCCTCATTGATCGTGACGCGCAACCACAGGTCGTGCAGGGGCTGGCCTACCGGGCGGACGCGGTCGCCGGCCAGTTCGATGTCGCGAGGCTTGGTGTCGGTCAGGCGCACCTCGATATCCCACAAGCCGTCCTCTCTCTGGTACGCCTCGGCCGTAATGGCGCGACGGTGACGCTGGGAGCGGTTGACGGGCTGGGACAGAGGCATGGCCAGGCTGGAAATACGGGGGCTGGGGAACGGCGGTGCCGGAGCACCGAAAACCGGGGGAGTTTAACATGCCGCGCCGCTTTGGCCGGGAACATCCTTGTGCAGCAACTGTCGCAGCGGGATTGTCGGCCGACCATGGCGCATCAGGCCTCGCCACCGTCGTCGCCATAGTCTTCGTCCGCACCCTGGATGATCTTGCCGACGACCGAACGCGAGAACCCGCGCGCCACCATGAAGCGGATCTGCCTGGCCCGCGCTTCGGGCGTGTCCGGCGGGGTGCCGAAGCGCTTGCGCCAGACCTCACGGGCGCGCTCCACTTCCGTGGCGCGCAGCCGCTCCTGCAGATCGCCCAGTTGCTCGCTGCCGAGCTTGTGGGTCTTGGCTTCCTGCATCACGCGCGCGGTGCCGTAGCGGGCGCCGCGGCGGTGCACCAGGCTGTCGGCAAAGCGCTGGTTCGACAGCCAGTTCTCGCGCTCCAGCGCGTCCAGCAACTGCTCCAGCTGCTCGGCCGACTCGGCATGCGGCGCCAGCTTGCGCGCCAGTTCGGCGCGGCTGTGCTCGCGGCGAGACAGGTAGCCGACGGCGCGGGCCTTCAGCGAAAGCGGGGGACGGGTTGCCATGGTTGCCGGAATCTGTGGATGGAGGGGTCCGCGCCAAGCAAAAAGGCCGGGGCATCGGCGATGCCCCGGCCTTCCGGATGGCGCAATGGCCGCTGGCGCGGTCAGTCTTCGACCGCTACCGGCGTGGCAGCCGCCGTGGGGTTCATGGCCACCACGCCCAGCGCCGCGCGCACCTTGTTCTCGATTTCGTCGGCGATGTCAGGGTTCTCGCGCAGGTATTCGCGCGCGTTGTCCTTGCCCTGGCCGATCTTGTCGCCGTTGTAGCTGTACCAGGCGCCGGACTTCTCGACGATCTTGGCGTCCACGCCCAGGTCGATGATCTCGCCCTGGCGCGAGATGCCCTGGCCGTAGAGGATGTCGAAGAAGGCTTCGCGGAACGGCGGCGAGACCTTGTTCTTGACCACCTTGACCTTGGTCTCGTTGCCGATCACGTCGTCGCCCTTCTTGATCGAGCCGATGCGGCGGATATCCAGGCGCACCGAGGCGTAGAACTTGAGCGCGTTGCCGCCGGTGGTGGTTTCCGGCGAGCCGAACATCACGCCGATCTTCATGCGGATCTGGTTGATGAAGATCACCAGGCAGTTGGTGCGCTTGATGGTGCCGGTCAGCTTGCGCAGCGCCTGGCTCATCAGGCGGGCCTGCAGGCCGGGCAGCGAATCGCCCATTTCGCCTTCGATTTCGGCCTTGGGCACCAGCGCCGCCACCGAGTCGATCACGATCAGGTCGATCGAGCCCGAGCGCACCAGCGCGTCGGTGATTTCCAGCGCCTGTTCGCCGGTGTCCGGCTGCGAGATCAGCAGGTCGCCGACGTTGACGCCCAGCTTGTTGGCGTAGCTGACGTCCAGCGCATGCTCGGCGTCGATAAAGGCGCAGGTGCCGCCCAGCTTCTGCATCTCGGCCACGACCTGCAGCGTCAGCGTGGTCTTGCCCGACGATTCCGGACCATAGATCTCGACCACGCGGCCGCGCGGCAGGCCACCGACGCCAAGCGCGATGTCCAGGCCGAGCGAACCGGTGGATACCACCTGAATGTCCTTCTCGACCTCGCCGTCGCCCAGGCGCATGATCGAGCCCTTGCCGAACTGCTTCTCGATCTGGGAGAGCGCGGCGGCAAGCGCCTTCTGCTTCTCGGCGCTCACGCCGGCACCTGCCTTCTTGTCGTCCATGGTCGTCCTTGAATCAATGGTGTATAAATAGGCCGCATGTGGCGCGGCACCGGCATTTTCCGGCTCCAGCGCCGGCCCGGCTGTCTGCGCGGCCGCTCTCCAGGGGGTCTCCCCGGGCAGCCCCAGCGGAACGTGCGGGTACTGTATAAAAAAACAGTATGCTTGGCAAGCCCCATCGCGCCCCATTCCGCCGGCGCCGGCTATGCCGGCCAGGGTGGAGACAACCATGCGCATTCTGATCGCCGAAGATGACGACGTGCTGGCGGACGGCCTGACGCGCTCGCTACGCCACTCGGGTTACGCCGTCGACCACGTCACCAACGGCCTGGAAGCCGATTCCGCGCTGTCGACCCAGACCTTCGACCTGCTGATCCTGGACCTGGGCCTGCCGCGCATGTCCGGGCTGGAAGTGCTCAAGCGCCTGCGCGCGCGCGGCGCCATGCTGCCGGTGCTGATCCTGACCGCCGCCGACAGCGTCGACGAGCGCGTCAAGGGCCTGGACCTGGGCGCCGACGACTATATGGCCAAGCCCTTTGCCCTGTCCGAGCTTGAAGCGCGCGTGCGCGCGCTGGTGCGGCGCGGCGCCGGCGGCGGCGCCACGCTGATGCGGCACGGGCCGCTGGCCTACGACCAGGTCGGACGCATCGCCTATCTCAACGAGCAGATGCTGGACCTGTCCGCGCGCGAGATCGGGTTGCTGGAGATCCTGCTCACACGCAGCGGCCGCCTGGTATCGAAAGAGCAGCTGGTGGACCACCTGTGCGAATGGGGCGAGGAAGTCAGCAACAACGCCATCGAGGTCTACGTGCACCGGCTGCGCAAGAAGATCGAAGTCGGCGGCATCCGCATCGCCACCGTGCGCGGGCTTGGCTACTGCCTGGAGAAATTCCAGCCGGCGGTGGCCACGCATCACTGATCCGACCCCACCGCAGGCCACGCGACTGACCTGAGCGCAACCTCGCCGAGATGAGCCTGCTGCGACTGCCCTGGCGGCGCGTGCCCCGCCCC
>NZ_JBYSZW010000071.1:0-32527 GCF_058787575.1 Cupriavidus sp. FW305-3-2-15-C-LB2 | reverse complement strand
ACCCCGCTGAAGTCCCCCCAGGGCGTGGCGCCGGGAATCTTCGACTCTCCGATGACGACAAGCTGGTGCAGCGCCGGCATGTGCTCCGCCTTGATCCCGCCGCCCGGCTCGCTCATGATGCTCCCAACGGCTTGGTGCAGCAGGTCGTCATAGTCGACGGGCCCGCTGCGGGCGGCATAGATGACCATCGAACTGCCGGACTGGCGCAGTGCATAGGCCACGTCGCAGACGCGATACCGCGTGTTAAGGGGAACGTTGATCGCGCCCACTTTTGCAAGCGCAAAGAACAGAAATTCGGCCTCGGGGCAATTGTTCAGCCATACCGCGACCCGGTCGCCCTTGCCGATCCCTGCATGCCGGAGCGCCGCTACCAATCGCTCCACCTCGTGGTCAAACTCCTGATAGGTCCAGCGGCGCTCACCGAAGCTAAGGGCGAGCTCGCTACCCCAACGTTCCGACGCGGCGGCAGGAAGGTCGCCGACGAGGGGACAGTACACCAGATCCCTGTTCATTCTCTCCTCCGTCTCCTCTTTCTTGTCTGATGTGCCAACGAGGATCAGTACGACTTCGGCAACCCGAGTACCCGCTCCGCGATGTAGCACAGGATCAGTTGCGGACTGATCGGTGCAATCCGAGGAATCATGATCTCGCGCAGATAGCGCTCGACGTGGTACTCCTTGGCGTAGCCGAACCCGCCGTGCGTCATGACCGCCGTCTGGCATGCCTCATATCCGGCCTCGGCCGACAGGTATTTGGCCGCATTGGCCGCGCCACCGCAATCCTGGCCGCTGTCATACTTGTGCCCGGCAGCCCGGACCATCATCCAGGCAGCTTCCAGATTCATCCAGCATTTGGCGAGCGGATGCTGGATCCCCTGGTTCTTTCCGATCGGGCGATTGAACACTTCGCGTTCCTTTGCGTACTCGGTCGCGGTCGTCAGCGCCAGCATGCCTAGCCCGACGGATTCCGCAGCCAGCAGGACACGCTCCGGATTCATGCCGTGCAAGATGTATTCGAAGCCACGCCCCTCCTCTCCGATCAGGTCCTCCTTCGGAATCCGCCAGTCCTCGAAGAACACCTCGTTGGAATCGATCGCCTTGCGTCCCATCTTGTCGATTTCGCGCACCGAGACGACCGACCGGTCCAGATCGGTGTAGAAAAGGCTCAGCCCATGCGTCGGCTTCTTGACCTCCTCCAATGGCGTGGTGCGGGCAAGGAGCAGCATCTTGTTGGCAACTTGTGCCGTGGAGATCCAGACTTTCTGCCCGTTCACGACGTAATGGTCGCCATCCCTCACTGCGCGCGTTTTCAGCTGCGTGGTATTCAGCCCGGTATTCGGCTCGGTGACGGCAAAACACGCCTTGTCCTTGCCTGCTGCGATGCGAGGAAGCATCCTGCGCTTCTGCTCGTCCGTCCCGAATACGACGACCGGGTGCAGGCCGAATACATTCACATGGATCGCGGATGCTGCACTCATGCCGCCGCCGCACTCCGCGACCGTGCGCATCATCACGGCGGCTTCGGAGATCCCCAGGCCGGATCCGCCGTATTCCTCCGGAACGCATATGCCGAGCCAGCCTTCGCTCGCCATGGCATCGAAGAACTCGAACGGAAACTCCCCGGAGGTGTCGCGATTGAGCCAGTACTGCTTGTCAAAGCGCCCGCAGAGTCGTTGGACGGACCGTCGGATTGCCAACTGGTCTTCAGTAAGATCAAGATTCATATGCAACCCCTCTACAAGAATTCATGCTGCCTTGCCGGCTGGCCCGGCTTTCGCCAGCATCCGGGCTTCGGCCAGGATTTCGTCTGTGTGTTGCCCCAGGCCTGGTGCCATCAGCTTTGGCGTGGGTTGCGTGACACTCCAGCGGCTGGGGACACGCATCGATCGGACGGGCCCTTCCGTGGGGTGTTCGACGAGTTCGAAGAAATCGATTTCCTTCAGATGCGGATCGTCGAAGATGGAAGTGATGGTGTGCAGCGGCATGACGGGAATGTCCGCCTTCGTCAGGATTTCGGTCCATTCCTGCGTGGATCGCTCCAGGAAGATCTGTTCGAGATCTGCATAGATTGCACGGATATGTTTAGTCCGCGTCGCATGATCGACGAGGCGTGGATCCGATGCGATATCGCGGCCCAGGGCCTGGCAGAACGACTTCCAGTGCTTGTCGTTATAGATCAACGTGCACACGTAGCCGTCTTTGGTCTTGTACGGACGCCGGTGTTCGGCCAGGAGGCGCTGGTATCCCCCTTCGTCAAGCGCCGGCTCAAAGCTCAACCCCGCAAGATGATCGCCATAGACCATGCTCACCATCGTCTCGAACATCGGCACGTCAATGCGTTGACCCTGGCCGGTTGCCTGGCGGTGGTGCAGGGCAGCCAGTACGCTGTTGACCGCGTGGAGTCCGACAACGCGATCTGCAATGGCGAGCGGGATGTAGCGAGGGCGATCGCCATCGTTCTGCGCGAACAACGATGCCAGTCCTGACACGCCCTGGATGAGGTCGTCATAGGCTGGCTTGCCTGCATACGGCCCATCTTCACCATAACCAAAGACGCCGACGTAGATAATGTCCGGGCATGCCTGGGCCACGGCCTCATAGGAAAGGCCGAGACGCGCCATAGCCTGAGGTCGTACGTTGTACAACAGGACGTCACAGGTCGACGCCAGCATCAGGAGATCGCGCAAGCCGTCTTCGGTCTTCAGGTCGAGGACAATGCTCCGCTTGCTGCGGTTAGTGTTGAGGAAAAGTCCTCCCATTCCCGGATTTCGGGACACCCCGATCTGGCGGACGATGTCACCGCCGGGCGGCTCTACCTTGATTACATCGGCGCCCATGTCGCCCAGTAACTGGGTGGCATACGGCCCCATGAGCACGCTGGTCAGGTCCAGGACACGAACGCCAGCAAGCGGGCCGTTCGATCCGGTCGGTTTAGTCTCCATTGACACGATCTTTCAACCTTTGATGTTTCATCAGTAGGCGCCACGCAAGCGATCCGGCCAGGTATTGCGCCTGGAACGACACGCCGGTGCACCAAGGCGTCGTCGATTCTTTTGCAGCGCATGGCTACCGACGGAAGAACCGCCGGCGGACCGCCGGACTCCGCGCGACGGCCGTCACGCTACCGTGCGCTGGCCTTCCTCCATCGCCGCGGAAGGTGCGACCAGCTTCCTCACCAGCCGTGCGAGCTGCTCGCCGATCTCATCGGGCCGCAAGCGCCCCTCGGGGCGGAACCAGCGGTGAGTCCATCCCACCATCCCCGCAATGGCGAAGGCCGTAAGGCGTGGATCGCCGACCTCCAAGAATCCGGCTTTCCCTCCGCTGGCAAGCAACTCGGTAAGCTTGTCGTCGAACTCACGCCGGGCGGCGTTCAATCGCTTGATGTCGGATGGCGACGCATAGAGTTCCGCGCTCATGTACTTGTGGACGACGTCATGGCGATCGGTGTAGATCTTGGTCCATTCGCGCACGAACGTGTCCAGGCTGTCAGACGGATCCCTTTCCTTCCGGACCGCACTGTCGATAGCCGCTGAGACTTTTTCGATTCCTTGCATCAGCCCGACTACGTCGCGGCTGGTTGCCGGCAGCAGGCTTGCCCAGTCGCCGTCAACGTACAGCAGCGATCTTGCGTCTTCGGACTGGCTGGCAGCGACCACCCGCCCCACGAACAGCGTGTGCGTGGTGAGTTCCAGGGTCTCGACGACAACGCAATCGAGGTTGACAACCGCGCCTCCGAGCACCGGCGCACCGGTCGTCAGCTCCCCCCAATCGCCTTCCAGAAAACGAGCTTCCCCTTTAACGGGTCCCGCGAAACGGGCAGCGAGCTCATGCTGGTCGGACGCCAGGGTGTTGATGCAGAAGCTCTTGTTAGCGACCAGTTGCGGATACGCGCTGACGCCCTTATTCACGGCGACCCCGACCTGTGGCGGGTCGGCGGTCAACGAAATGCAGGCGGTGGCGGTGAAGCCGGCTCGCTGGTCGCCGCTGCCGGTGGTGACAATGTTGGCGGCGCCAGGAAACCGCCGCATTGCACCAATGAAATCTTCTCGAGAAAGTGACATGATGTCTCCATGCTCAGTTGGGTCTGCTGCATGTCAGCGGCCAGCAAGCTGCCGGCGTCAGGCTAGCGCAGCTTCCGAAAGCGAATCGGCAGCTCGTTCAGCAGGTAAAGAATGAAGTTCACCTGATGCTCGGGCTTGCTGAGCGGGCGGGCGAGCTGGATATCGTCCATACGCTCGAGAATGATCGAAAAGGCGCTCTTCATCTCTTGCCGCGCGAGGTTCGCGCCAAGGCAGAAGTGGGTGCCCATGCCGAAGGCGAAATGGCGGTTAGCGTTCTTTCGCGTCACGTCGAACGCATGTGGGCAGGCAAACTGCGATGCGTCGTGATTGGCCGCGCCGAATCGCGGAATGACGATCGACCCCTTCGGGATCAGGACGTCTCCAATCGTGACGTCTTTCAGCGCTTTGCGGAAATGGCCCTGCACGGGACTATCGATCCGGAGCACCTCTTCTACGAAGTTCGGCATCAGGGATGGATCTGCCTTCAGCTTCTCCAGTTGATCGGGATGGCGCAGCAGGCGCAGCATCCCGCTGGCAAGCGCGCTTGCGGTGCTCTCGAAACCAGCGCCGATGATATGGCGCATCAGGCTCTGCAATTCCTGCTGCGTCAATGGCTCTTCATCCTCGCCCATCTTGCCGTGCACCAGTTGCGAAACAATATCGTCGCGCGGCTCCTTTCTGCGCTGCTCGAAGATGTCGGCGAAGTACAGTTGCGCCTCCAGTTCCGTCTCGGCAGCCTTGCGGATCTCGTCCTCGGACAGGAACGACATGCCCGTGGCAAACATCGCGTCCACCCACTTCTTGAACGTGTGGATGTCCTGGCCAAGACCGACCTGCTCCGCGATCAGCAGGCCTGGCAGCATCAGGGCGAAATCGTGGACGAATTCGCACTCGCCCTTGTCGATGAAGCTATCGATGAGCTGGTTGACGAGTTGGTCGATCCGCGGCTTCAGTTCCTGCACCTGCTTCGGCGTGAAGACCTTGTCCAGCAGCCGGCGGTAGCGCCCATGGACAGGCGGATCGGTTCGCTGCAAGGTCTGCATCAGGGGCCAGCCGCGCTCGGCGAGCACCGCCGAGTGGATCTTGTAGTTGTCTCCCTGGAATTCCTTCTCCCGCACCAGGTCATTGGAGAACGTCTTTGGGTCGGACACGACCTTGCGGACATCCTCGTACCTTGTCACGACATAGAATCCCGTCTCCGGCATGCGGTAAACCGGACACTCCTGCTGCAGCAGTTCGTAGAACGCGAATGGATCATCCTGGATCAGGGGATCCATGAGGCTATGGTCATCCACGGATTTAGCATCTAGCGTCATCTTGTCTCCTCCTTGGGCATCGGCTGCGCCGTTTGGCGGCAATTCACTTGTTTTCGTCCATGCACTTCACTGCATGTACGATCCTCCGTTGACATCCAGGATCGCGCCCGTGATGAAGCCGGCGTCCTTCGACACCAGGAACGCCACGGCGCCGGCCACGTCTTCGGTCGTCCCGATACGGCCCAGGGGCGTTTCCGCGATCTTCCTCGCGATGACATCGTCACCGCCGATACTGGCGGTCATCGGCGTCGCGACACGCGACGGTGCCACGCAGTTCACCGTAATCCCGTAAGGGGCAACCTCGCCCGCTAGGTAACGGGAGAATGTCACCAGGCCACCCTTGGACGCGGCGTATGCCGGGTCGCCCGATCGCACCCGCGCAGCACGCGACGCAATGTTCACGATCCGGCCACCTGTGCGCTTGCGCATAAGCGGAACTGCCTCCCGGCACACCAGGAAAGTCCCGGTCAGATTCACATCGAGCACCCTTCGCCAGACTTCGAGCGGCGTCTCCTCCACAGTCGGGGGCTTGTTGTTGACGAGCCCCAGTATTCCTGCGGAGTTCACCAGCACATCGAGCTGGCCGAATCGGGATTCCACCGCCGAAATTCCCTTCTTCACGTCTTGCTCATCGGCGACATCCATCTGGATGGCCAAGGCCTGGGTCCCGCCAGGAAGACTCGCTTGCGCCTCCTCTAGCCTGGCGCCGTCGAGATCGCAAAGGACCACGGCGAACCCTTCGTTAGCCAGCCGCTGGACGATTCCATTCCCGATGCCCTGGGCCGCACCCGTCACCAGCGCAACCTTCTGTCGCTGAAGCTCCATCCCCTCCTCCATGTGTCCCGCTTCCAGGATCTGCTACGCAAGGCCTGCGCTCCAGTCCCCACACTTCCGTCACCGTAAGGCCAGCCTTCCCTGCCTGTCTGCGAATAAGAATGCGCCATCCTTCGATGCTCGTCAATACCCATGCGTATATTTTTGTTCGTGTACGTAGATGTGGCGTGCATTGCATCTCAATAAGGAACCGGTGCAATAGCCTGGGCAGCCAAAGTCCAGGGGGTTTTTTCCGGAAACCATGCGCGACGACTACCACTCCAGCCAAAATTGATGACATACAAACTAATGATATACAATCTATGCGTTACCACCATGAGTTGGCTGCCATGTCTTCTCGCACCAAATCCCCGCGCAAGTCTTTCGGGCCACGTATTGGTCAAACGGCGCGACTCTGGCGCCGCATCGTGGACACTCGCTTGCAGCCATTCGGGCTCACCGATGCGACGTGGCTGCCACTGCTTCACATATGGCGCGCCACGTCTACGATGAGGCAGAAGGATCTTGCTGCGTCCCTGACACTTGAAAGTTCTTCGGTGGTTCGCCTGCTGTACAACCTGGAGGCGGCGGGACTTGTCACGCGAGAGGAGGACATGGAGGATCGCCGGGCCAAAGCGATCAAGCTGACGAGAGAAGGCTCGGCACTAGCTGCCCAGCTCGAGGATGTTTCGCGGCGCATCGCCGAGATCGCACTGCAAGGTGTCGCCAACGAGGACATCGAAGTCGCTTCCCGAGTCCTTGACCAGGTTTGCCAGAACCTCTCCGCCGATCTGGAGGACTAACCAGACCGCTCGCGCGATGCGAGCTTAATACTGCGGCCAGTCTCTGTTACCGCGCCCAGTCGGCAGCCGCCACGCTTGGTGTCGGCACGGGGCACGAAGGGAAGCGAGCGGCGGCCGCTCGCATGGCTTGCCGCCAGGCGACTTGGCAGAGGGGAAGCCCGCACCTCCCGAGATTGCCATCCAGTGGAGAGAGAGATGAGGCTGACATTCAATATGCGGAGAATCATGGTGGCACGTGCCGCATGGGTCTTGACCGCTGCAGAGATGTTTCTTCTGGAGTTCGGGAGCGCCTACGCCAATATCCTGCCGTATCCTGGTGTGCCTCCCCAGGTTTTTTGGGGCCCCGTGGAAGAGGCAACAAGTCATCTCAGCCGATACCAATAGCGGCGATCCGCGCCGCTTTCCCATACCCGCCTCACCTCGCTCCACCAGGTAGTTCAGGTGCGCAATACGCTCCCCTGTCGCCATCCCCAGCAGCCCGCCTCCAGCCGTAATCGGGGAGACTTCAAAATTGGGAAACATGGCGCGCTTGGGACTGCAAAGCCTTGCTGGATAAGGACGTGATTTCACCACATTATGGCGTCTCATAGGCGGTCACCAGTAAGCGGCAAGTCTTTGATTCTATTGATTGTGCGATGCGGCTATCGGGCTTTACTTTCCGAATTCTGAAGCTACCCCAATCAGGCAATAGTCAAAAAAATCGCGGACATCGCGGCGCCTTATCAGACGTCCAAGAGCATCCACCGGCAAGTGTGGCGCAAGGGATCTCGCCAGCTCTGGCGGCTTGTCCATCGCCGGGCCACCGCTGCCGGCCGGCTCGGCGGCCTGCAAGACGGATGCCGGCGGGGTCTGGTGCTGTGGTGGACTCGGTGTGGGCGCCGTGGAGGCCGTACTGCCGAAGTGCCAGGCCGCCGTCGCCGCAACAGCCGTGAAAGCCGTTGCGGCGACGGCCACCCAGCGCGTCCGCTTCGCATGGGCGGCACGTTGCATGGTTCAGAGCCCCTGCAGTTTCAGGCGATTGGCGTGCGTACGCATCACCGCCAGCGGATCTTCCGCATAGCCGCCCCGGATGCCCAGTGTCTGGTTGATCTCGTCAATATGGTCTCAATGGAAGTTGACGCTGATGACCTGCCCGAATTTGGCGGAGCAACTGGATACCAGGCCGTCATTGGCTCCGACGCCTTTCTGTGTGATTGCCACGGTGCCAGTGCCGAGCATGACTGCGGTCAGCGGATCGAGTACATAGGCCAGGTCCAGCGGCATGGTGCTCGTGTTGGTGGCTCCCTTCACCCCCAGGAAGGAAGTCGGTTGAATCGCGCTCCCCGACCACGAATAGAGGTACTGGGTGTTGTTGCCAATCGTCTCGGTCGGCTGGCCTGACTCGCAGGTGCCCGGCTTGCCGACACCGGCACTGGGAAATGCCTGGTTGAACCTGGCGGCGCCGGCGGTACTGAAAGAGCGGACGGCTGCCAGGGCGTCGACATTGGTGGAGTGATCGCTGCTGCTGGCCCAGCCAAACAGGTTCAGAAAGGCTATGACCAGTGGCTCCGACAATCCGGTGGGGTCCTTTTCAAGCGTTTCCAGCGCGAAGTCGGCAAACTCCACGCCCTGATTGTGTGGCGTGCCAATGGTGGTGACCGAGGCCACCAGTTCCGGCGCGACGGCGGCGACATAGCGCGACGTGAATCCGCCTTGGCGTAAGCGTCCGGGCAACCCGTCTTGAATTGGGGTGAAGGTCTTGGGAGCATCGTGTCCGCTTAACGAATAGGTGGACACGTGAACACTATCGAACAAGAGGCTCCGGCCGGACGACGTCGGCGCCGCCGCTACAGCCGCGAATTCAAGGCTCAGGTGGTTGCTGCATGCCAGGGACCAGGTGTTTCGATTGCAGCAATTGCGTTGCATCACAAGCTCAACGCTAACCTGCTCAGGCGCTGGGTTGATCAGGCCGAAGGGAATGTGCCGGCCCCGATCGTCGGTGGCGCCGTGGCGGTCCAGCCGGCAGCGATGCCGGCATTCGTGCCGGTGCCACTTGAGACGAGGAACCTGCGCTCAACCGAGATCCGCATCGAAGTCCGTCGCCTAGACCAGTCGATCACAGTAAGTTGGCCGACATCCGAAGCAGCGCAATGCGTTGCGTGGCTGCGCGAGTGGCTGGCGTGATCCGCATTGACGAGGTTTGGCTGGCCGTCGATCCGCTGGACATGCGGGCCGGGTTCGACACGGCGCTGGCCCGGGTGGTCACGGTGTTCGGCGCCGCGCATCCGCACCATGCCTACCTGTTTGCCAATCGCCGGGCCAACCGTATGAAGGTTCTGGTTCACGACGGCATCGGCATCTGGTTGGCAGCGCGCCGGTTAAATCAAGGGCAGTTCGCGTGGCCGCGTTCCGGCGAACCAAAGCAATACCCGCTGACGCACGAACAATTGGCCGGCCTGGTGCTTGGATTGCCATGGCAGCGCATCGGTCAGGATGGAGTGATCCGAGTCGTGTAACGTCCGCGATTGCAATCGGTGCGGGTGCCAATGTTCGTGGAATGCCGGGCACGGCACAATGGCCGGCATGATCGACACCGCACAACTCCAGGGCATGAACGCAGACCAACTGCGGGCGCTGGCCATGGACTTGATGTCAGAAGTGCGGGCGCGGGATAGTGAGTTGCGCCTCAAAGATACCCGTATCGCCCAGCTCACGCATGAGATGGCTGTGTTGAAACGGTGGAAGTTCGCCGCCCGTAGCGAGAAGCTTCCAACCGAGCAACAGAGCTTGCTTGACGAAGCCATCGACGCAGACCTGATCGCCATCGAGCACGAGCTCGAACAGCTCGCCAGCAAACCGAAGAACGAGCCCCCGCCGAATAAACCGCGCCGTGCGCCGCTGCCGCCGAATCTGCCGCGAGTCGAAGTTCGCCATGAGCCGACGTCGACCACGTGTGGTTGCGGCTGTCAGCTCAAGCGCATTGGCGAAGACGTCAGCGAGAAGCTGGACTATACGCCCGGCGTGTTCACTGTCGAGCGTCATGTGCGCGGCAAATGGGTGTGCGCGCAGTGCGAAACGCTGATGCAGGCCCCGGTACCGGCCCAGGTGATCGACAAGGGAATCCCTACCGCCGGATTGCTTGCGCAGGTGCTGGTAGCCAAATACAACGATCACTTGCCGCTATATCGGCAGGAACGCATCTTCGAGCGCGCAGGCTTGGCCATTCCTCGGTCCACGCTCGCGCAATGGGTCGGCATGTGCGGCGTGCAACTACAGCCACTGGTGGACGCGCTCAAGGAGCAGATTCTGCAGCATCGTGTGTTGCATGCCGACGAGACGCCGGTGGCCATGCTCAGTCCTGGTAAGGGCAAGACGCAGCGCGCCTACCTGTGGACGTATTGCCCCGGGGCCTTCGAGGATCTGCGCGCAGTGGTGTACGACTTCGCCGACAGTCGCGCGGGCGAGCATGCGAGGAACTTCCTTGGCAACTGGAAGGGCCAGCTCGTCTGCGACGACTTCACCGGTTATAAGGCGCTGTTCGCCCAGGGCATTACCGAGTTAGGTTGCATGGCGCACGCGAGACGTAAGTTTTACGACCTCCACGCGGCGAGCAAAAGCCAGATCGCACAGGATGCTCTGCAGTACATAGGTGAGCTATACGAGATCGAGCGGGAAGTGCAGCAGGTTGCTGCACAATTGCGGCTGGAAATCCGGCAACAACGCGCCCGGCCGATTGCCGATGCGCTCCACGCCTGGATGACCGGGCAACGCGCTCGCGTGAGCGAGGGATCCGCTATCGCCAAGGCGTTGGACTACAGTCTGCGGCGATGGACTGCCCTGACGCGGTACCTCGAGGATCCGCAAGTCCCGATCGATAACAACTGGTGCGAAAACCAGATCCGTCCGGTTGCTCTCGGCCGGAGCAATTGGCTCTTTGCGGGATCGCTTCGGGCAGGCCGTCGCGCTGCTGCTGCCATGAGCCTCCTTCAGTCGGCCAGGCTAAACGGTCACGATCCCTACGCCTATCTCAAAGACGTTCTCGCACGACTGCCAACGCAGCCCGCTAGTCGCCTCGAGGAGCTTCTGCCTCATCACTGGCAACTCCCGCAGTCCTGACCGCGGCGCTGTCGTCAAGACGGGATCACCGCGCGCTTACGACACATGGGCCGGTATCCCGCATGAATACTCAATGGTGACGCAAGAGTGGTGGCAACTCAGCCAGTACCTGCAGCAATATGTTCGGCCAGCGGACGGCCTTGCTAGCTAAACCTCACCCCATGGCTAGCATGTCAGCACCTTTGTGTCATTTTTCGGTGACAGCATTTCTCGACCCAGCCAAAGTTCCTTAATAGTCAAAAACCTTCAATAACGGCCGGTAAAAGAAATGCCGTCAATAGCCGTTTGCCGCACGATGATGAAAAGCTCCTTAGGTCATTCTATGAGGAACTCTTAGTGAGTTCGCCCTCGGTACAGAAGCTTATTGTCCTAGCCTCATCGGCGGAGATGGGAGTCGTACTAGACGGGCGCCATTATGATGACGGCTTGGTAATTGCATCGGCTGAACATCGAACGTCGGTAAGAGCTCTATCTTTGCCGTAGCTCGAAGGCTAAGCAAGTCAGGAAGAATGCCCAAGATGGGCGACACATGACATCTGTCAAGGTCCGGCGGGGAGATGCGCTGGTTATGACGAGGTAGCAGATACGACGCAGACGCAGGTGACGAAGATGATCGACAACGTGATAGTACTGGGGGCTGGCATTGTCTCGTGTGCGCTCGTGCAGAGACGAGGCCTCCAGGTAACTCTGGTAGACCGCCGGGGCGCTGGGAAGGAAACCTCGAGCAGCACCGACTGCTCTGACGAGGGCAGTGGGCGCAGGCGGCCGCCGTCCTGAATGTGATCGTCCCACGGGTCTTCGGCGCGCCGACCGCTGATCGACAGGTCAGTGGTCTTGACCGCGATCACGGGAGGTGTCAGGAATTTTGTGTGCTGAGGTCGGTTAAAAAATCTCAGCTCATGGCGGAGGTGAATCGCTCGCCAAACAGAATGGCGAACTGATTGACTGCTTGTCGCCAGGTGATAGGTGGCATCTTCCAATCCTTTTCGATGTTGCGCAAGGCCAGATACAGCAGTTTGCTGGCGGCCTCGTCGCTGGGGAAGTGGCCGCGATTCTTGACGATCTTGCGCAACTGCATGTGCATGCTCTCGATGGCGTTTGTCGTATAAATGATTCGACGCACCTCAGGCGGATAGACGAAGAAGGGAATCACCTGTTCCCATTGGCGCTGCCACATGGCCGCGACGGTAGGGAATTTGCGTCCCCACTCGCTCCCCGCAAAGGTGTCGAGCGCTGCGGCCGCTGCCTCGGCCGTGGCGGCCTGATAGATCGGCTTGAGTGCGGCAGCCAACGGCTTACGGTCCTTCCAGCTCGCCAGATTCAGCGAATTGCGAATCAGATGCACGATGCAGGTCTGGATTTGCGCGGCCGGATAAACCGCCTCGATCGCCTCGGGGAAGCCGCGCAAGCCGTCGACCACCGCAATCAGGACGTCGTGCAAGCCGCGGTTCTTCAGTTCGTTGAAGACCTTCAGCCAGAACTTGGCGCCTTCGGTTTGCTCGATCCATAAACCTAGCACTTCCTTGCGGCCGTCGGCGCGGATGCCCAGCGCCAGATAGACCGCTTTGTTCTTGACCGTGCCTTCGTCGCGAATCTTCAGTCGTAGCGCGTCAAAGTACACGATCGGATACATGGCCTCGAGCGGGCGTTGCTGCCATTGCTCGACGTCAGCCAGCACCTCGTCGGTGACCGTGGAAATCAGATCGGGCGATACCTGCAGCCCGTACAGCTCCAGCAGATGGCCCTGAATCTCGCGCACGCTCATGCCGCGCGCATACATGCTGATGACGTGGTCGTCGAAGCCAGGCAGCCGGCGTTGATACTTGCCGACCAATTGGGGCTCGAACGTCGCCTGCCGATCGCGCGGAATATCCAGATTCAGCTCGCCGTTGGGCGTCAGGACCGTCTTGGGGCTGGTGCCGTTACGGTGGTTGCCGGTCTTGCCTTGCTCGGCCTCGTTATCCAGATGGTGACTCAACTCGGCGGCGAGCATACGCTCGGCCAACTGCTTCTTGAGCTGGCCGGCCAAGCCCGATTCGCCCAGGATCGACTCGGCATCCTTGCTCTGCACCTGGGCCAGCAGTTGATCGATCAGCTCATCGGGAAACAGCTTCGGTGCCTTCGGGTTCTTGCTCTTCTTGTTCACTGTCGTGTCGGTCATTGGACGTTTCCGTAATCGTCTCATGACCTCGGCACACTAAAAATCTGACAGGCTCCGATCACGCTGCTGAAGCCCTTCTGATCCCTGAACTCGATGAGCCGGTCAGATTCGACCCATGGCGCGTTCGCAGGCCTGAAGCCTGCCTCGGTCATGAGCCAGCGATAGAAGCGCAACACAGCGCCCATACGACGCCTGGCAACGCCCGCAGACAGTTCGTCCTGGTCGGCGCTGCCTTCTATCCGGTTCGTGTCCCTCGGCTCGCAGCTCCGCTCCACGCCTCCTCCCCACGATCGGTCGCCCTCACGGAGTTGCGCTTCGCTTCGTTCGCTGTGATCAACTTACGGTGGGACTTGCATCCACAAGAGTGCGCCCATGCTGGGCGCACATTGCAACCCGCCCGGCTCAATGCCGCGCGGCTTTGTCTTTGGCAGGAGGTGTTGCACGCCTTTCCTGGCTGGGACCGCAGGTGGCAATCCAGAATCAGACAGCAGCCGACCCATGCGCCATACGAATGACGATCTTGCCCACATGCGCACCGCTTTGCAGGCGCCGGAACGCGCCCGGTGCGTCGTCGAAGGCAAACACCCGATCGACCGTCGGGCGAATTTCCGTTGCCGACAGCGCCCTCGACAGGCTCTCGAGATTTGCGCGATCGCCTACGCCAATGGAGCGAATGGTCGCGCCGCTTCCCTTCAGCCTGAAGTAATCGATGCCGGGGTTCTCCTCGGTCAGAAAGCCCACGAGGACGATTTCGCCGCCCCTCGCCACGGCGTCAAGAGAATGCGCGATGGTGCCGGGGCCTCCTAGCTCGACGATGCGGTCGACACCTCCCCCACCGGTCATGGCACGGGCCGCCTGGCCCCAATCGGGGGCCGACCGGTAGTTGATCACGTCGTGCGCGCCCAGCTCACGGAGCATCCGCTCCTTGTCGGGACTGGAGGTCGTCGCGATCACCGTGGCGCCCGGTGCCAGCGCCAACTGCAGCGCAAAGATGGAGACGCCACCGGAGCCGAGCGTCAGCACGGTGTCGCCTGGGCGCACCGGCGTCGAGCCGGTCAGTGCATTCCATGCCGTGGCCGCGGCGGAAGGGGAAGGTCGCCGCCTCCTCGTCGGTCAGGTATGCCGGCAGCGGCAGAATGGCCTCCTGCGAGACGACCTTGTACTCGGCCAGCCACCCGTCGCTGCCGCTGCCATAGCAATCGGCCAGCGCCGTCGATGGCATGTGGCCGCCGAACCAGCGGGGATGGAAGGTACTGATGACACGGTCACCCGGCGAAAATGAACTCACGTCACGAGCCTCGCTCGTGGGCTTAGGTCTGAAAGGACTTTGGTCTATATCCTGCCGACGATTGATCATAAAAAATCGACATGGCGTGTTTGGATCGACACGCTTTTTTCGGTCAAGCCGCTCACGCCGGGAGGGTTGCAAAAAAAAAAGGAAATCGCTGCCGCATTGAGGAGAAGTCGCGCCTCGAGATGCGTCACGCGCCGACTACGTGGCATGCCGAGACGATCCTGCACAATGGCTACTTGCCGTCACGACGCTTCTCTGACTTTCGGCGCCCATTCCCGACGCATCAGTACCAGCGCACCTACCGCACCAATCAGCATAAATGCGCAAACCGCCGTCATCGGCAACATGTAGCTGCCGCCCACTTGCAGCAGCCACCCGGACAGGCTGGCCGATACGCCCCCCGCAAGACTCGTGGCAACGGTCAGCAGTCCGGTGTTCAAGCCTACTGCTTCCTTCGGAATTAGAGTCAACTTCGACAAAGTCAGGTTATTGGCCGTGCCGAGTCCGGCAAGCGACAGAGAGGCGACGTTCCAGAAGAGTGCCATCTGCTGGGAACTGGCGTACGCGCCGAGCACGATGGTCATGCCGCCCAGCGATCCTGCCACGACAAAAGCCTTTCGCACTTTCACCGCATCAAAACCGCGGGCGATGATGCGATCAGCGGCCCATCCTGCGGCGACGGCCACGCACGCGACACAAAGGAAGCTGGCGAACGTGTACAACCCCGATGCCATGAGCGAAAGCCCGCGCTGCTCGACCAGGTATGCCGGCATCCATGTCGCGGAATAGAACACAAAATAGCTGTAGCAGAACGTCATGATCAGACCGCCCCAGACGACCGGGCTTACCAGCAGGTTCCGGAGTGGCACAGCGGATGCCCGACGCTTTGCTGCCTTCAGTTGTTCCTTCGAGGGGAAGTCATTCTCAACCATCATCAGCCACGGTAGGAGCCACAGCAGGCCGACGGTACCTGTCACAATGAACATTGCCTTCCAGGAATACGCAACGATCAGCCAAGCGGCGACCGCTGCGCCAATCGCCGGCCCCATCTTGCCCCCAAGCGCGAAAACGCCGGTTGCGAAACCCTTTCGCGATTCGTTAAAGTGGTTCGCGATGTAGCGATAGCTTGCCGGAAGCACCACGGCCTCCGTTACGCCGATTAGTAAGCGCATGACAATCAGCGCCGACAGGGAACCGACCATGCCGGTGGCCGCAGCGGCGATGCACCATAAAGTAAAGCAGATCGTGTAAGGCCATTTCACGCCAAAGCGATCCACGACCCATCCCATCGGCAGTTGCATGACGGCATAGGACCAGAAGACCGCTGAGCCCAGCCAGCCCCTCTCGACGTGAGTCAACGCGAATTCCTGCACGAAGGCCTTGTCGGCGAGCGCGGAAGACATGCTGGTCCGATCGATGAACGCGATCATCCACCCTACCGTAAGCAGCAACAGAACTGGCCACGCGCTTTCGGCCGGCAGCGCCCAGCTGGAGAACCCTTTTTCCTTTAATTCTAACTTCGTATGCATTGTGTTTCCTGACTCACTACATCGCGCTGGCTTGTCTAGGGGGGCCTTCTGTCTCAAACAAGCCAGTTCAAAACCACTATCCTTCCTGGTACACCTACAGGGCATCCTTGGGCAACAGACGCTCGGGAAAGCCCTGGTAACAGATCGGGCGTAGCCATCGGCGAATCGATAACGTGCCCACCGAGGTCGCGCCAAAGTTGGTCGAGGCAGGGTAAGGTCCGCCATGCACCATGGCATCGCAGACCTCCACTCCAGTAGGGAAGCTGTTGACTATCACGCGACCGGCTTTGCGCTCCAAGATGGGCAGCAGACCAAGCGCCGCTTCGGCGTCTGCATCATCCATGTGAAGGGTCACAGTCAGTTGGCCCCCGAGGGACCTGGCGACCGCATCCATTTCCGCGGGCCCGTCCGCAGCCACGATCAGGCCGAGCGGCCCAAACACTTCCTCGGCAAGTGCGTGCTGGCGTAGCCAATCCCTGGCAGCGACCCGGAATAGCTGAGGCGCGGCATTGCGCTGCTCACAGTCGGAGGTGAACAGGGGTTGCACACCATCTGCACCGGCAATCCGATCACGTCCCGCGCGATAAGCAGCCGCGATCCCATCCGTCAGCATGGTCTGCGGCGGGGTGGTGCTCAGGGCCGATCGTGCTGCTTCAGCAAAAGCGTCGACATCCGGCCCACTCATAACGATCGCAATGCCAGGATTGGTGCAGAACTGGCCGGCGCCCATCGTGAGCGACGTTACCCAGTCCGCGCCGATTGCCGTGCCCCGCGAGGCGAGTGCAGCCGGAAGCAGGAACATCGGGTTTACTGAGCCCAGTTCGCCGAAGAACGGAATCGGTTCCGGCCGCCCCGCGCAAAGGTCAAAGAGCGCGCGGCCGCCGGCAAGCGAGCCGGTAAAACCGACTGCTCGGACCAGTGAATGCTGGACCAGCGCTTCACCCACGTCGCGCCGTTCTCCCTGGATGAGGGAAAAGACGCCGGGATGCATGCCGCAGCGTTCGATGGCGGCGAGCATCGCCTCGGCGACGATCTCGGACGTGCCGGGATGGGCAGCGTGCCCCTTGACCACGACCGGACATCCGGCGGCAAGGGCCGAGGCGGTATCGCCTCCCGCCACGGAAAACGCCAGGGGAAAATTCGAGGCGCCGAACACTGCCACCGGGCCAACCGGCCGCTGGGAGAGTCGCAGTTCCGGCCGAGGCTGGGGCTGGCGCCCGGGTAGTGCAGGGTCATGACGACGATCTAGATAGTCGCCGCGGCGTATATGGCTCGCGAACAGCCGGAGCTGGGTCACGGTGCGGCCGCGCTCGCCAATGAGACGGGCAGCGGGAAGACCAGTTTCCAGGGTTCCGATCTCAGTGATGGCGGCGGCGCGCGCCTCGATCTCCTCTGCGATGGTGTCGAGCAGCACGGCCCGCTCCTCGCGATTGCTGTAGCCAAAGGACCAGAATGCCTCCTCGGCCGCGCGGCAGGCCTCGTCGACGAGTGCTAGCGTGCCCACCGAGAACGCATGTGCGGGCCCATAGGCCGGCGCGGAACGGAACTGCTCTTGTGTCACAACCCGCGCGCCTGCGACAAAGTGCCGGCCATGTGGGAAGAAAGTGGGGACGACGCTCAACGAAGACTCCAGTGTGGTTGCGATTCAGAAGTGATGCCTGATACCCGTAATGACGGACAGTTGCGAGCTGCCACGCGGCGGGGGGACGGCGGGCGTAGCCGCGGTCGCCGAGAGAGCCAGTGCTCCGCTGTTATGGATATGGTCCGCGGTAACATAGACTGCTGTACGCTTGGACAGCGAGTAGATGCCACGCAATGCAAACGCCGTCGCCTTGTTGGGCGAATCCTCGTACCTGATTTGCGCCACCATGGCATCGACAGTGAAGGCATTGCTCACGGGCATCGAGCCCATCAGCCAATACAAATTGCTTTTCGGCGTTGCGATACCCTCGTTGGTGCGCTTGATCCACCCGGCAGTCAGCTTGTTGCCGGCGATCACGAAATAGCCGCCCAAAGTCAGCCGGGTATCCGTCAAGTCAGGAGAAGTAAGCCCGCCGAATGTTGTCGCAGTGCCGCCAAACTGGCGTTCGTAGGAACTGGACACGCCCCAGCTACCGCCGTCGTACTTGAGGAGCGCCGACCATTCCCTGCATTGCTTCGCAGGCGAGGTTTCGCCCGGACAGTTAGTGCCAACCACGCTATTGGAATTGACGCCATCCCGGCCAAAGCTATAGTTCACCCCAGTCTCGAGCCCCCCGAACTTGACGCGGTAGCTAATGGAATTATCGGCGCGGGGATTGGAAAAACCGTTGTCTAACGTGGGCAGACCATGCGATCCGACACCGAACAGATTAGTGGGCGTCGTCGCAAAGTACCGCATGGTAAATTGCCGGCCAAATGTCAGTTGACCGAAGTCTCCTGCGAGGCCGACGTAGGCCTGCCGACCAAACAAACGACCGCCATGACTACTGACTCCCGTATCCGCCGAAAAGCCACCCTCCAGGTTCCAGACGGCTCTCAGACCCTTTCCCAGGTTCTCGGTACCGCGGAGTCCGAAGACAGAACTCGTCAAGGTCCCCGCGCTCATGCGAAGGATGCTGTGGGGCCCGCTGGTTGAGGCCACGTTATTGACATACTCCAAGCCCATATCGAGAGAGCCGTAGAGGTTGACGGAACTGATGCCTCCCGAGCCCGCGCCTCCCGAACCCGCGCTTTCGTCCTGAGCCCACGCAGGTGCACTGGTCCACAGCGCCGCGCAGGCAGCGATCGCAGCCGATGCCAAGCGTTGTTTCATTGATATGTCTCCAATATCTCGCCATCGTGATCTAGGGACTGCCGCTGTCCGTATGAGCAGGGCCGTCTTCATTTGGTTGTCGAGTGATGGCAGGCGGATATTGCAGGCACGCCGCTGCAGCGTCTATGGAGAAAAAAGGAGCCTTGCTTGACCAAACAGTTGAGCCGGCGCCGTCATCAGGACGCGGGCGTAGTGTGGCGACGCTTGCCTGTTGCCGGACGGGATACCCCTTCCGAGCGGGAGTCGAGGTCTTCCTGCAGGCCTGCCGCAACCTCTTCCAGGCAAGAAGCCACGATCTGCGCACTCGGCGTCAAGCCCCTGTCGCGGTTCCAGAGTATTCCGGCCGGGCGTAGCAGCCGCGGCAGCGACAGAGGCAATACATGAAGGGGCTGCGTCGTATCGCTGGCATGGGTACCTGCCATCACCGCAATGAAATCCGACTCCTGCAGGTACGCGCGCGCAACGGGGATTGACAGTGTCTCGATGTAGTTGTCGGTGAGGGGCACGTCGTGGGCTTCGAGCGCCCGCTCAAGGGGGTCTCGCAGCATGGAGCCGAGCGGCGGCAGTATCCACGGGTAGGTGCACAGGTCCGACCAATCCAGCGACTTCTTGCGCGCCAGGGGATGATGGGGACCTGTCACCAGCATCACCGGTTCGTCCAGCAGTTCCTTTCCCTCAAAGCCGCCCAGCATATCCGGCGGCGGCAGGCGACCAACGATCATGTCGAGTCGGCCTTGCCATAGTTCGGGCAATAGCGATGCAGTGGTGCCCTCGATCACGGTCGCGTTGGTACCCGCCGACCGCCGCTTCAGAAGCAGCAAGGCCTTGGGAAGCAGGACGGAGGCCGAAGCGGGCAGCATCCCGATGCGCACTTTGCCTTCGGTACCGGCGCTCAGCGCCTTTAATTCGTCCCTAGCCTGCTGCAGGGTCGACAACACCGTTCTCGCATGGCGGATCAGGCACTCGCCATGGGGTGTAGGCACCAAGCCCTGGACCGTACGCGAGAAAAGCGTGAATCCAAGTCCTCGCTCAAGCTCCGCCAGCGACTTGGATACCGCCGATAAGGTTACATGGGTGACGTCGGCCGCCTGGGTCAGGTTGCGGTACGTGTCCAGCGTCACCAGCAGGCGCAACTGCCTTGCCCTCAGATTGATCTGCAGATACCAGTCGGGCCCAGACACAGCTTGTCTCCTCTCCACTTGAGCGTTTGGTCAAGTCACGTGAATTTTACTCCATGGACCATCGAACGCGATCCGAGCAAGATTCCGCCACCCACATAGGATCGAACTGTCCTGCGGGCGGCTGGCGGGACTCTCGAAGCAAGACTATTCCACCCTGCTTGTCTACGAACGATGTTGACCCTGCCGCCCTCTGACTTCAAGGAACCAGATCATGATTATTGATTGTCACGGCCACTTCACGACCGTCACCCAATCCTTCCGCGCGTGGCGCGCGAAGCAGGTCGATCACGCTAGCGATCCAATCAACGCACCGCCGCGCTCGGCAGCGCACGTTACCGACGACGAGATCCGAGAAGGCGTGGGCAACGGCCAGTTGCGGCTCCAGCGCGAGCGCGGCAGCGATCTCACGCTGTTCTCGCCAATCGCTGGTCTGATGAGCCACCACCTCGGCAACGAACGCACCAGCATCGAATGGGCCGAAATCTCGAACGACCTGGTATACCGCGTCACGGAGATGTACCCAGACAACTTTGCACCGGTCTGCCAACTGCCGCAGTCGCCGAAAGCCGAACCCGCGAACTGTGTTCCGGAACTGCGCCGCTGCGTGGAACAACTGGGCTTCGTGGGCTGCAACCTTAATCCCGACCCGTCGGGCGGCTACTGGACCGGCAAGCCAATGACCGATCGCTCCTGGTATCCGCTTTACGAAGCCCTGGTCGATCTTGACGTGCCGGCCATGATCCACGTGGCAGCCTCGTGCAACCCCTGCACGCATGGCACGGGCGCCCACTACCTGAACGCCGACACCTCGGTCTTCATGCAACTCCTGCAAGGCGACCTGTTCAAGGACTTCCCGACGCTGCGCATTGTCATTCCGCATGGCGGCGGCGCGGTGCCGTACCACTGGGGACGCTACCGGGGCATGTCACTGGAAATGAACGAGCGACCGCTCGAAGGGCTGCTGGACAACATCTTCTTCGACACGTGCGTCTATCACCAGCCGGGCGTCGAATTGCTGACCAAGGTGATCCCGAGCGACAACGTGCTCTTCGGCTCCGAGATGATCGGCGCCGTGCGCGGCAAGGATCCTTCCACCGGGCACTACTTCGACGACACCAAACGCTACATCGATGGTTGCGCGGCACTCAGCGACGAAGACCGCTTCAAGATCTTCGAAGGCAATGCTCGTCGCGTCTACCCCCGGCTTGATGCGCGTCTTAAAGCATGTGGCAAATAAGTAATGGAGACAATATCTCAATGACTCAAGCGCCTCCCCAAATCATCGACATTCATCCCCACATCATCTCGGACGACGAGAATCGATATCCGCCCGCTCCGTTGTACGGAAAACGATCCGACTGGTCGCAAGAGCGGCCAAACACCGTCGAATCGCTGATCGCCGCCATGGATGAGGCGGGCGTTGCCAAGGCGGCTGTCGTCCATTCGTCGACCACTTACGGCTTCGACAACAGCTACGTCATTGACGGTTGCAAACAATATCCTGGTCGCCTGGTCGCCGTGGGTTCCGTCGACATGCTCGATGACAACGTCGACGCTGACATCCGGCAATGGGTCGAAATGGGCCTAGCTGGGCTGCGCGTCTTCACCGGCGGCTCCACCAAGGCGATCGACCCCAGCGAGCTGGACGAGCCGAGGTCGTTCAGGGCATGGGAAATTCTGGCCGAACTCGGCTTGCCAATGTGCATACAGACTGGTTCCATCGGTCTTCCTCAGGTGTCCAGGCTGGCGAAGAGGTTTCCTACCGTCGACATCATTCTCGACCATCTCGCCCGTCCCGACCTGCTCGATGGTCCTCCGTATGCCAACGCCACCAGCCTCTTCGAAATGGCGGAGTTTCCCAATGTCCATCTCAAATTGACGCCACGTACGTTCGAGGACGTCAAGACGGGCAAGGCCAGCCCCGAGACATTCTTCCCGCGTCTGGTGGCTGCCTTCGGAGCGCAGCGCCTGGCATGGGGCTCCAATTTCCCGGCTTCGAGCGGCACGCTGGCGGAAATCCTCGTCACTGCGCAAGCGGGCTTGGCGTGCTTGAATGACGAGGACCGCGCCTGGATTTTCGGCAGGACGGCGCAACGCCTCTATCCCGGGCTGAGCTGAACAGCAGTTCCGGCAACGCGATTTTTGCCGTGCCTCTGGCACGGCTATTCACATTGCGAACGCGAATAAGCCGCGCGGGATAAAGGGCGGCGGAGAATCAAAGGGAGCGGATAGTGCTCCCCTCCCGTTCAGTAGGCGCCCCGCGGGGCTTCCTTGTTCCCGCCAGCGGGACCCTTGTACGTCGCGAGCAGCCGTTGGGCCGCGCCGCACATCAGGCTGACATCCGTGCCGACAGCAACGAAGGTGGCGCCGGCCTGAAGGTATTCCCGCGCGTACGCCTCGTCCGGGGCAAGCACGCCAGCCGCCTTGCCTGCCCGTCGTACCGCTTCGATGCCATCGCGGATCGCGGAGCGAACCTGGGCCGCACCCGGCTTGCCCAGCATTCCCATCGACGCACTCAGGTCCGCAGGCCCGAAGAAGACGCCATCAACGCCATCCACCGCAGCGATGGCAGCCAGGTTCTCCAGGCCCTTAACGGTTTCAACCTGGACGAGTACACAAATCTCGTCGGCCGCGCTCTGCAGGTAGCCGGAAACGTGGTTCCAACGCGACGCCCTGGCGAGCGCGCTACCTACACCCCGAATGCCCTGGGGCGGATAGCGCGTTGCCGCCACCGCTTCGCGCGCCTGCTCGACCGTGTCAATCATTGGAAGGAGTAACGTCTGGACACCGACATCCAGCATTTGCTTGATGATGGCAGTGTCACTACGCACCGGACGAACCACGGGATGGGAGCGATAAGGAGCCACGGCCTGCAGTTGCGCAAGTGTGCTGCGCAAATCGTTGGGCGCATGCTCGTTGTCGATGAGCAGCCAGTCGAATCCTGTCGCGGCGAGGGCCTCGGTCACATACGCATCGGCGAACGCGGCCCAGAGGCCGAACTGCGGGGTTTCCCGGGACAGCGCTAGCTTGAAAGTGTTGGTTGGAAGATCCATGTCGATCCAAAGAAAGTTTCTGGTGAATGCCGCCCCAACCGCTTTGCCGACGACCGGACACGACCGTTCCATTATGGCGAGCCGGGACAGCTCACGGACCGGCCAGCATGGCCGAAGTGGACGCGACCTCCATGAAACGTCCGGACAGCGGAATTGCAGTCGAATTTCGCCACAGGCAACGGCAAGCGAGATCGGCCACGGTCCGATAATCGCTTCCCATGCTGCTTCCGCGCCAACAGCGAAATGTCCATAGGACGGAATTTGTCGCGGCTTCGTCGTTGCCGCTTCTTCGTCGAGCGACGATTATGACTTCATGCAAGCCCGACGCAAGCAACAGTGTAGCGAGCTCGACGGCAGCATCGTAGCGCGTGCGAACTGACCGCACACAACAGCGCGCCCTAACCGGCGCGTCGTCCCGTTAGCCAATATGTGCTATGCGCGATGACAAGCCGACTGCGGGCTAACCGCTCTCTTTTGCAATGCGGCCCCTGCTCGTCAGAGATGGCCCCCACTTCATCGACAGATAACGACTATGAAACTGCTTCGCTTCACCTCGCGCGCTGGCGATACCCAGCCGCGCATCGGCGTCCTGCTCGACGATGGCATCGTCGAACTGCGTGATATCGCAACGCTAGACGGACTATTTTCCCTGCCGAATGCGTTGGAGGTCGTCAAGGACAAGGTCGCATCCGCTGACGCAGCGCGCATTGCGCTGGACAGCGTGCTGCTGCTTCCGCCCCTCACGGCGCCGGAAAAAATTTGGTGCATTGGCGTGAACTACAAGGAGCGCAATGAGGAATACGAGGATAATTCCGCGCTGCCTCGCTATCCGAGTCTGTTTGTACGCAACGTTCGCTCTTTCGTTGGCGATGGTGAGTCGCTGATCCGCCCGCGCGTATCACAGGAACTCGATTACGAAGGCGAACTCGTGCTGGTGATCGGCAAGGGCGGTCGTCATATTCCGCGCGAGCGGGCCCATGAGCACATCATCGGCATGACGCTCGCGAACGAAGGCTCGGTGCGTGACTGGCTGAGGCATGGGAAATTCAACGTTACTCAGGGTAAGAACTTCGACGCTTCGGGCAGCATCGGTCCGTGGATCGTAACCGCGGACGAGTGCGATCCGCGCGCCGAACATACGATCCGCACGGTGGTGAACGGCGAGCTACGCCAGGAAGACAGCACTGCCCGCATGATGTTTCCGTTCGACCAAGTAATTAGCTACCTCAGCACCTTTGCCACCTTGCAGCCCGGTGACCTGATTCTGACGGGCACGCCCACTGGCACCGGCTGGCGGCTGGATCCGGCCCAATACCTGAAGCCGGGCGATGTGGTAGAGGTCGAGTCGCCGAGCATTGGCAAGCTGCGCAACGGCGTTGCGGACGAGGAGTGACCGCCATGCTCGATCAAGAACTCATCCATGGCCTGGCGCAGTCTCTCGAGGAAGCCGAACGGACCCGCGATCCCATCGGAATCTTCTCGCATGCACACCCGAACCTCAGCATCGACGATGCGTATGCCATCCAGCGCGAGTGGATGCGCATCAAGCGCGGAAAGGGCCGGAAGGTTGTCGGACACAAGATCGGCTTGACGTCCAAGGCGATGCAGGACGCCGTGGGCATCGATGAGCCGGACTACGGCGTCCTGCTTGACGACATGGTCGAGCACGACGGCGCTGTGATCGAGATATCTCGATTCCGACAGCCGCGAATCGAAGTCGAGCTGGCGTTCATCCTTGACAAGCCTCTGTCGGGACCGGACTGCTCCTTGCTCGATGTGCTTGACGCGACGCGATACGTCGTACCGGCTCTGGAAATCCTCGATGCGCGTCTGCATCGTGTCGATCCGGTCAGCAAGCTCGGTCGCAAGGTAATGGACACGATTGCCGACAACGCCGCCAACGCCGCACTGGTGCTAGGAGCCAGGCCATTCCGTGTACACGACTTCGACCTGCGCTGGATTTCCGCGTTGCTGTACTGCAATGGCGGCATCAGCGAGACGGGCGTCGCCGCTGGCGTGCTCGGGCATCCAGCGCTGGGTGTGGCCTGGCTGGCCAACAGGCTCGCGAAATACGGTGAAAGCCTGGCTGCGGGCGAGATCGTGTTGGCTGGCTCATTTACACGGCCCATCGATATCGCTGCCGGCGACGTGATTCATGCGGACTACGGTCCCTGCGGTTCCATCTCGTGCCGCTTCGTTTGACAAGGGAGAAATACACCATGGCACGCCGCCAAAGCATCTATCTTCCGGGGTTCAAGCACAAGAACCCGATTCCCAATGCATGCATGATCGAGGGGCTATTGATGTCGGGGGTCATCCTTGGGGTCGATCCCGTGACAGGTGAGATGCCTGCCAGCATTGAAACCCAATGCGCAAACATGTTCGGCCTCGTACGCTCGATCGTCGAAGCGGCGGGCGGATCGCCGGACGACATCGTGAAGATGACCGTCTGGCTGCGCGATGTCTCACAGCGCCAGGCCGTCAATGACGAATGGCTCAAGCTCTTCCCCGAGCATGACGACCGCCCTGCCCGTCACGCGCTGCCGCTGACCGCAGAAGGACCCTCACTCGTGCAGTGCGACGTGACTGCCGTGCTGCCTCGCCGTAGCCAAGCCTGAAGCTGGAGCCCAAGACCATGCAGCAATACTTTCCATTTGACCCTACGCCGCGGACGCCTTCGAAGATGCCGCCCCCGCTGTCGTGGGATAGCCAGTTCCATGTGTTCGGCCCAGCGGAGCGCTATCCGGTGGTTCCGGGATCCGCTTACGAAATGCCCAACGCCACGATCGAGCGTGCCCTGCACATGCACTCGGTCCTCGGCTTCAGGCGAGGCGTGATCGTTCAGGCAACCACATACGGGGCCGACCACCAGGTAGTGCTCGACGGCCTTGCCATGGCAGGACCCGGCTACCGGGGCTGTGCCAATGCGATTGTGCTGAAAGAGCGCGATGATACGTATATCGCCAAGCTCCATGACGCAGGCGTGCGGGGCGTACGCTTTTCGCGTGGCGGCCTCGGTCCTTCGCTAGATGCGAAGGACATCGAGCGAGCATTGGCTCGCGCAAAGGAGCTGGGTTGGTACGTCAAAGTCCAGCCCGAGATGACGGGAATCACGGGAACGATCGCTCCGTTCCGCCACCTGGATATGCCTGTCATCATCGACCATATGGGCCGGCCCAACCCGGAGGCGGGTGATGCCGATCCATCGCTCAAGTGCGTCCTCGATATGCTTGCCGAAGGCAATACGTGGGTCATGCTGACGCTTGGCGAAAAGATCTCAAAGACCGGGCGCCCATGGGACGATGCGGTCAAGATCGCGCATAAGCTCGTGGAAGCCGCACCTGACCGATGTATCTGGGGCACCGACTGGCCTCATCCCGTATCGCCAGTACAACCGCCCAATGATGCGGAATTTCTGGAACTGTTGTACCGGTATGTGCCAGACGATGCCACGTTTCAGCGGGTTCTGGTTGACAATCCTGCGAAGCTGTTTCAGTTCTGACCGGGACGTCGACAGATTCGCATTATGAGTGGAATATCCCTACGTAGCCGGATGGGCGCCGAGAGCCCCGAACAGAGGTGCGCAACCCAGACGAGACGCGTATAGAGGACGTGTGATGCACCCGGACTCTCCTGTTACCCAGCTACACGGGGATCATTATTAGAACAGGATAAGGAGACTTTAATGAACCGCCTATTCAAATTTCTGACCGCGGTAACCGTAACCGGCTATCTGTTGGCGCCGTCGGTCAGCATGTCGCAAACCTACCCGTCCAAGCCGATCAAGCTGATTGTTCCATGGCCGTCAGGAGGCGCGACAGACACCGCGGCGCGCGCACTGGCGGAAGGCATGCGCAAGGACCTAGGTCAGCCGGTGCTGGTTGAAAACAAGCCCGGAGCCACGGGGCGCATCGGCATAGATGCCGCTCGCCAAGCGGCCCCCGATGGATACACACTAATACTGGCCAACTCGAACTCTCACGGTGTGGCACCGGCTCTGGATCCGAAGCTTCCGTACGACCCCATCCGCGACTTCACTCCCGTTGGTGTAGCGGCGTTCGGTCCCCTCGCACTCGCAGTCCGCTCGTCACTTCCAGTCAAGAGCGTAAGGGAACTCATTGATTACGCGAAACGCAATCCAGGGCAAATCAATTTTGCGAGCGCAGGTCCCGGAAGCGGGTCGCATTTGCTAGGCGAAATGCTCAAGGTCATGGCCGGCATCGATATTGTTCACGTTCCGTATAAAGGTACGGCGCCTGCTGTGACTGACTTGGCCGCCGGCCACGTGGACATGATCTTCGAAGGGCAGGCGATAAAAAGCTACGTGATGGATGGAAAGCTTCGCGTTCTGGCGACCACCGGAACCAAGCGATGGTCAATGTTCCCTGATGTTCCGACGACTGCGGAGGCCAGCTTCCCAAGACTCCAGTCAGCATCATGGTTTGGAATCATGGGCCCGAAGGGCATGCCTCAGCCTATCGTAGAGAGGCTGAATCGTAGTCTCGTCAATGCGCTGAAGGACTCTGCGGTCCAGTCAACGCTGAAAAATCAAGGTATTGACCTGGCAACGGCAACGTCGCCAATGGAGATGACGTCCTTTATCAGCGGCGAAGTCGAGCGCTGGAAGAAGCTTCTCAAGCAGGCCAACTACACGCATAAGCCCGACTAGTGCCGCCGTCTCCCGCACGGCGGTACCGAATCCCTGCTTGCTCAGCGAGCGATATTGTCGCGCAGCCGTGAGGACTACTGATCGGACCGACGCGCGCGTTCCATTTCCGCGAGGCGCTTCGTGATAAGCGCCGCCTTGCGGTGCATGATGTCGATCACACGGGGCAGATCGGCTTCAAGCAGGCGGTTGGCCATGGCGGCCACCGCCAGGGCGGCAATGACCTTCCCTTTGGCGTCGATGACGGGTACGGCTACGGCCCGCGTCCCCTGCAGCACGCCGACTTCCGAGTACGCAAATCCGTTGACTCGCGCAGCACTGACCCGGCTGCGAATAACGTCGATCGATGGCCCCTCCGCTGGCAACCTGCCAGCATTCACCGTACAGATCTCCTCGGATTCCTCCGCAGGCAGCGTCGCGAGCAACATGACGCCTGCCACGCCGACGCCTAGAGGACGTCGTGCACCAACGTCAATGGCCAGCACCTTGATCGGATACGTGCCCGTCTTGCGCACAATGCCGATGGAGTCCAGGCCGGAGCGGATGGAAAGAAACGCCGTGTCGCCCAATTCGTCAGCTAGCGACTCAATGTGCGGTTCCGCCGCTGCGCGAACAGGGAACTGCGCCGGACGGCTTAGCCCGAGCAAACCGATTTCGTAGCCGAGTCTGTAGCGGCGCGTGGCGGGAACCTGTTCCGCAGCGCCTTCCGCGACCAAGGTCTGCAGTATCCGATGCGTGGTAGGTCTGCTCAGCTCGGCGTGCGAAACGATGTCGGTGATGCGCATTCCGTGCTCGCCGCCCAACGCCAGAATGCGAAGTATATTGAGTGCCCTACTAATCGCACGAATATTGCCAGCGTCATCGTCTCGTGAGCTATTGCGATCTTCTTCGGCGGCGTGGGAATCCTTCATGGGCGGTTTTGGCATGTCTGGTTCCAAGGTCGAACTTTCTAAGCTGCTTTCGCGCCTCTGCATCGACCAGCGGACGATGGATGTTGGGCCTATTTTCTCAAATTCCCGTGCCTGAACGGTGCAAATGTCCAGCAGCCGGACTTTTTCGGTGACCACGGATGGTAAGCGTTTCGTGAGCCTAAGAGAATTACCCTATCCCCAATCGTTCTCCGGGCTGCGGGGTAGCCGGAACTCCAGCCGTGGCCTCGGTCGAACCTTTGTGGCGTATCGTCGACACGGGCATCGGCACAGCAAACAAGGAATTACCATGATGAAGACAATCGCGGTTCGTAATATCCGCCGGGCTTCCCAAGACGTCATCAATGCACTGGCCACTGCCGGTGTCGCGACGGTTCATGAAGCCATGGGCCGCACCGGACTGATGAACCCCTACATGCGTCCCATTTATCAAGGGGCCTCCGCAGCGGGCAGCGCGATCACGGTACTGGCAGCGCCGGGCGACAACTGGATGCTTCACGTTGCCGTGGAGCTGTGCCAGCCGGGAGACATGCTGGTGGTGGGCTGTATGACCGAAAACACCGATGGAATGATTGGCGACCTACTATGCGCGGCATTGAAAGCGCGCGGGGTGCGCGGTGCTGTGGTCGACGCGGGCGCCCGCGATATCGCGACGTTGCGAGCGATGCAATTTCCAGTTTGGTCGCGCGCCATCTCCGCACGCGGAACGGTCAAGGCTACCCTCGGCAATGTCAACCTTCCGGTGGTCTGCGCCGGAGCGCAGGTACAGGCGGGTGACGTGATCGTAGCGGACGACGACGGTGTTGTCGTGGTGCCGCTTGAGGATGCCAATCGCGTGGCGGACTTGGCCCGCCAGCGGATGGAGAAAGAAGAACACGCCCGAGCCCGCTATCTCAACGGTGCAATCTCGCTGGATACCATGGGCATGCGCCCAGTCCTGGAAGCGGCCGGGCTGCGCTATGTGGACTGGATTGAAGATCTGTGAAGAATCTAGTCCGCACGATGTGGATTGACATCAACGACACCGCGGCCGCCTCCATCTGTACGACGCTGGCCGCCCAAATCGCTTGAAAAGGAATAATCAATGAACACGACGACCAGGCAGCCGCTGACATTGAAAGTAAATCTCGGGCCCAATCCTGCAAATGCGGCAATGAATGATGAGCGTGTTCGTTCAGAACTCGTCGAGCTGGACTTCTGCGGCCCCAAAGTCGCACATGATGGCTTCAAACCGATGTTGCGCGAGCAAGCTTATCAGGGCGGGGAACTGGCGATCAATACGCTGCTGCAGGCGAAAGCCTATGGCAAGCCATGGGTAGTATTGCCCGTACCACTCATCGGCAACTTCCAGCATCACTGCATCGGCTATAACTCGGCATTCGGGGAACTTAGTCCTGCTGATCTGGCCGGGCGTAAGGTCGGGGTGCGGATGTATACGCAGACTACGGGCTTGTGGGTACGAGGGATCCTGCAGCACGAGTATGGGCTCGACTTGGACAAGGTTACGTGGATGACGCTGGAAGATTCGCATCTGGCGGAGTACCAAGACCCGCCCAATTGCCAGCGCTTGCCCCCAGGGTCGAAGATTGCCGACATGCTGCTGGCTGGCGAACTTGATGCAGCCATCCTGAGCCGCAAGGACTGGCCCGCTGATCCGAACGTGCGACGTCTCATTCCCGATGCGGACACGGCTGCGAGGGACTGGTACGAGCGCGAAGGCGTGGTGCCGATCAACCATATGTTTGTCGTGCACGAGGATGTGTCGCGCCAGCACCCCAACGTGGTCCGCGAACTGTATCGCATGTTCAAGGAGAGCCGCGCGCTGGCGCCTGCATCGGTGCAGGCCACCCTGCCCCCGCTCGGAATGGAAGCCAATCGCAAGGGCCTGGAGTTGGCGATTCAATGGTCGTACGAGCAGAAGATCATTCCGCGACGCCTGAGCGTGGATGAACTCTTCGATGACGTGACGCGAGCTTTGAACTGAGTTCCATAAGAAGAGGTCGCCAAAATCGCGGCCGAGTATTGCCATCGGCTTCTCGCGCCGCAGAGACCTACGTAATCGAGCGCACTAGCAAGCACATGCGGGCGCCGATGAGGCTTAAAGGTCGTTAAGGAGTACTGTACGGCCCTTGATCCCGGCATCGACCCAACGTCTGAGAAGGGTCGCTATGTAAACCTCTGCACAGAGCAGAGGGTTTTTGATTAGCGGTCGCGGCCGCAGGCGTGTGAGCGGGACCCGGCGAGGTCAGCCCGCGACCGGTCATCAAAAAACCGTTTGTGCTGAACCGCTCCGCAGGCGGGGTGCGTCTATGGGCGTTGAATCGTCGCTGCGGTGATCCGGCGCGCTCCACACACGTAAGCCGGGCACCGGACTGCGATGGAGTGACGATGGCTATCGTGCGACAGGGGTGAAAGGGTCGACATGGCAGGATGAATTGGGCCGCTTCCGGATACCTTTGCACGCGGGAGAGATTTGGTGGCACAAGCTCGAGCGCGTTGCCAGCAGGAGTGAATGGAAACGTGGTCGGTGATCATGCCAATGCGGATCAGTGACGGGATATGTGCATGGTGGTGGACGCGGCAGTGCGCCGGGCAGGAAGGTGCAGACCATGTGGCCCCTGCCACAGGCCGGGCAATCGCGAAGCGACTTGCCGGTGAGTCGCTGGTAACGGTCGCGGTAGTCTTCGGTTACCACGGGTGCTTCGGCAGCGGGCATCGTCACGCCTAGCAGGCGGCGGCAGGTAGCCAGTTTGGCGGCCCGGCAACGATTGGCGAGCAGGCCGTAACTGCGGATGTGCTTGAAGCCGCTGGGCAGAATATGCAACAGGAAGCGGCGGATGAACTCATGGGCCGCGAGGGTCATGGTCTTTGTTGCGGCGGCGTGTTTGTAGTCTTTCCCACTGTGTGGTGCCGGGCGGTGGCCTTGCCGCCGACGGCGAGCGCTGGATCGCCTGTCGCCCTGGCGTTTTCCTGCCCGTGCGAGTGCTTTCACGCCTGTTCCGGCGGCTGTTCCTCGACCAGCTTCGACGCGCCTTTAACACCGATGCACTGCGTTTCTACGGCCAGCACGCGCCGCTCGCTGACGCCGAAGCATTCGCCGCATGGCTGGAGCCCACTGCGCAGGCCGACTGGGTCGTCTATGAAAAACCGCCGTTCGGTGGCGCCCGGCAGGTACTCGACTATATGGGCCGCTATACCCACCGGGTCGCGATCTCCAACCACCGGCTAGCCGCCTTTGACGGTGACGAAGTCAGCTTCCGATGGCTGCCGGTCATCCTGAGCGCGGAGGAAGTTACCCGTTTCTTCGAGTCGGTCCCCAGTCTCAAGCAGCGCACCATCCTGATGACCGCGTATGCGGCTGGCCTGCGCGTGTCAGAAGTCGTCCATCTGCAGGTCACCGATATCGACAGCCAGCGCATGGTGATCCGCGTGCACCAGGGCAAATCCAGGAAGGACCGCTACGTGATGCTTTCCCCGCGGCTACTCGAGATCCTGCGACGGTACTGGCACGAGGCTCACCCCCGCGAGTGGGCTGTTTCCCGGTGACATTCCCGGGCACCCCATCACCCGATCGGCGATGGCACTGGCCTGTGACGTCGCGCGTCGGCGCAGCGGCATCAGGAAACCCGTTACACCGCATTCGCTGCGGCACGCCTTCGCGACCCACCTGCTCGAGGCCGGCACCGACGTGCGCAGGATCCAGCTACTGATGGGCCATCGCAGCCTTTCGGCGACGGCACGGTACTTAAAACTGGCGACCAGCACCGTGTGCGCCACCGCCAGTCCCTTCGATCTGCTGCCGCGTCCCGAGCCCATCCCGCCCGCCCCCCCTG
>NZ_JBYSZW010000070.1:0-32701 GCF_058787575.1 Cupriavidus sp. FW305-3-2-15-C-LB2 | reverse complement strand
TTGCCAACTTGAGCAGCAGGCCATGTCGGCCTGACTCAAGCCAAGGGGCCTCCACGAAAACCGGGGCGGTTCAGTTGAACTGGTCGGCCTGGGGCTGCACGGTGTCTTTCCAGTACCACTGTGCGACGGCGGATTCGATCAGCGAGGTCGGGGTGTCGGCGTTGAACTCATACATCCTGGGCACGCCGTGCTCGTCCAGCGTCATGTCGAAGCGGCCGAACAGCGTGGGCTCGTCGCGGTCCCAGGAGGTGCGGATCAGCTGCGCGAAGTCCTTGTCGATTGCCAGGCGCGCGAACAGGTCGTGATCGATCACGTGCTGCACGGCTTCCCGGCAGCGCTAGTTCAGGTCGTACGCGGCGGCGTAGAGCGTTTCCACCTCTTGCTTGCTGAAGGCGTAGGCGGCGTCTTCGCGCCAGTAGAAGAAGGTGTTTTGACATCCTCCCCTTCCTAAAGGAAGGGGATTCCTACGGCGCTATACGCTGAACTGTATAGTCGCTTCGGTGGGTTCTTGGCCCGACGCCCCAACATCAGGCGAAGTCTCTGCACAAGCTAACCGGGCGTGTCCCGCCCTTAAAACATTGATCGCGCCAACCACATCGGCGTTTTCCTCGAAGCCGCACTCGACGCACAGGAACCGTGCTTGCACTTGGCGGTTGTCCTTCGACACATGGGCGCAGCACGGACAAGTGCGGCTCGTGTTCTGCGGCGGCACAACGATGAGCCAGCCGCCGTTCCACGCCAGCTTGTAGTCCAGTTGGCGGCGGAACTCGAACCAGCCTTGATCGAGGATGGACTTGTTCAGGCCAGACTTGGCCCGAACCTGCTTTCCCGGTTGTTCGGTACTGCCCTTCGCGGCCTTGGACATGTTCCGCACCTGCAAGTCCTCGATACACACCATCGCGTGGTTTTGGCTGATCGTGGTAGAGCACTTGTGCAGGTAGTCGCGGCGGGCGTTGCCGATACGGGAATGAATACGCTGGATGCGGGCTTTCGCTTTCTTCCAGTTGTTGCTGAACTTGGTTTTGCGACTCATCGACCGCTGTGCCTTACGCAGAGCAATTTCTTGCCGCTTGAAGCTGTTCAGTGGTGTGTAGAACGTGCCATCCGACAGCGTGGCAAACCGGGCAACGCCCATGTCGATACCGACCTCCCCGCCGTTGGGGACCGGCTTCTCGACTGCGCGCTCAGTCTGCACGCTGACGAACCATTTGCCGCACGACAAGCTGACTGTGACATTCTTCACAGCGCCCAGCACGTCCCGACTATTGCGGTAGCGCAGCCAGCCGAGCTTTGGCAGGAAGATACGGTGGTTGGCCCGATCCAGCTTGATCTGTTTCGGGTCGGGGTAGCGGAAGCTGTCGCTTTGCCCCTTCCTTTTGAACCGAGGGAAGTCGGCGTGCCTGGCGAAGAAGTTGGCATAGGCCCGCTCCAAATCCTTCAGCGTTCGTTGCAGCGGGTGGGTCGGTGCATCGGCAAGCCACTGCGTTTCGGCGCAGTTGCGCCAGGTCGTGAGTTCCTTGCATAGCCCAGCGTAGCCGAGCTTCTTCTCGCCTTGCCCATAGCGCTGCTTCTGCAACGCTAGTGCCTTGTTGTAGACGAACCGGCACGACCCGGCGAAGCGGCGCATGTTGCGCTGCTGCTCGCCGGTCGGCATCAGTTCGTATTTGAAGGCTTGGAGACGCTGCATAGCTCAATCATACTATTGGCCTATTGAGCAACGACAACGATATTCTGCACGGAAGACACTTTGCGTTTTCCTGATGCATGTCCATTTGGTCTTCGTAACAACATACCGGCGAAATGTGTTCACCAAGGAAATCCTCGACGACATGCACGGCATATTCGCCGGTGTCTGCGCCGACTTCGAGGCGGAGCGGCCTACCCGATGCAGCCAAAGTCGACGATGACGATTTGTTCGATCACGCAGACCCTTCCGCCCGTAACCGGCGATGGGCGGCCCGGGGGCGCGGCAGGACGGCCGCGCCGGCGCAGGACTGCCCTCGCCTCGCTTTATCAATTCTGATCGGAATCGCTAAATATAGCGAAGGGCAATACTATAGCCGGGCGCGGCTGGTGCCAACCGCCGGGCGGCTGGGGGTGACTTGCCTGTCAGCCGAACAGGCGCCAGGCCAACCGCGCTGCCACGCGCGCGCCCTGGTGGTCGCGGTCGTAGTGCGGGTTGTATTCCGCCAGGTCGGCCACGCGCAGCTTGCCGCTGTGGCGGGCAAGCATGGCGATTTCCTCCACCACCGTCAACGGCACGCCACAGGCCGCGGGCGCAGACACGGCCGGCATCACGGCCGCCGGCAGCGCGTCGAGGTCGATGGTCAGGTACAGGTGGTCGGTGGCATCGATGCGCGCCGCCAGTTCGGCCAGGCGCGATTCCAGGTGCCGCTCCTGCATGTCCACGTCTTCCACGTAGCAGACGCCCAGCGCATCCGCGCGGCTGAACAGCGCCGGCGTGTTGCTGAGGCGGCTGACGCCCAGGCAGACATAGTCGAACGGCTGCCCGCGCTCGGCGCAGGCGTTGGCGATCTGGTCGAACGGCGTGCCGGAGCTTGCGGGCCGGCTGGTGCGCAGGTCGAAGTGGGCGTCGATATTGATGATGAGCACGCGCCCGCCATCGTCCAGCGCATCCAGGTGCGCGCGCAGGCCTTGCCACGTGCCCCAGGCCACTTCATGGCCGCCGCCCAGCACCAGCGGCAGCCCGCCGCGCGCCAGCACGTCGCGCACGGTGCCCGCCAGCGCCAGCTGGGCTGATTCCAGCTCGCCGTCGTCACAGCTGACATTGCCGGCGTCATATAGCGCGGGCAGTCCGTGCGCCGGCACGTTGGCCAGCGCCTGGCGGATGGCGTCGGGGCCGTGCGCGGCACCGGGACGGCCCTGATTGCGCAGCACGCCCGCGTCGCAATTGAAGCCGAGCAACACCGGTGCGCCGTCGAGCGGTGTCACGTCCGCTGCTTCCAGCGCATGCACGATGCGGAACAGGCGCGTGGTGTCGCCACGCTCGCCGTCGTCGACACGGCCCTGCCAGAGGTTCTGGGTCAGAGCCATCGTCACGCCCGCGTCAGCACGGCCTGCAGGAAGCCGCGCGTGCGTTCCTGCGTCGGCGCCGAGAAGATGACCGACGGCGGCCCGGCCTCGATGATGCCGCCGCCATCCATGACCACCACCACATCGGCCACTTCGCGGGCGAAGCCCATTTCATGGGTGACCACGACCATGGTCATGCCTTCGGCGGCCAGCACCTTCATCACCTGCAGCACTTCGCCCACCAGCTCGGGGTCCAGCGCGGAGGTCGGCTCGTCGAACAGCATCACGCGCGGTTCCATGGCCAGTGCGCGGGCAATGGCCACGCGCTGCTTCTGGCCGCCCGACAGGCTGGCGGGCATGGCGTGGGCCTTGTGCGCAAGGCCGACTTTCTCAAGCAGGCCCATCGCCTTGCGCTCGGCTTCCTCGCGCGAGGCGCCGCGCAGCATGCGGGGACCGACCGTGACGTTGTGCAGCACCGACAGGTGCGGGAACAGGTTGAACGACTGGAACACCATGCCCACTTCGGTGCGCAGCTGGTTCAACTCGTGCTCGCCGATCAGCTGGCCGTCGGTCACCAGGCGCTTGCCGACGATGTCGATGGTGCCGGCCTCGGGTTGTTCCAGGCCGTTGCAGCAGCGCAGGAAGGTGCTCTTGCCCGAGCCACTGGGGCCGATCACGACCACGACCTGCGACGGCTCCACATCGAAGTCGATGCCGCGCAGGACGGTATGGCCGCCGAACGATTTGCCCAGGTTCCGGATCCGGATGATTGCGGAATCGCTCATTGCACCATGCCTCCCATGCGCAGCCGTTGTTCGGCGCGCCGCAGGATCATCCCGGCCGCGCTCGTCAGGATCAGATAAACCAGCGCGATCGCCAGATAGACTTCCAGCGACCGGTACGACACGCTGATGATCTTCTGGCCCTCATGCATCAGGTCGGCAATGGTCAGCAGCGACACCAGCGCCGAGTTCTTGATGAGGGCGATGAACTCGTTGCCCAGCGGCGGAATCATGCGCACGATGGCCTGCGGCAGGATCACCGCGCGCATGGCCTGGCCGGACGACATGCCGATCGAGCGCGCTGCTTCCATCTGGCCCTTGTCCACGGACTGGATCGCGCCGCGCACGATTTCCGAGACATAGGCGCCGGAATAGATGCCCAGCCCGATCACGCCGCACACAAAGGCCGGCAGCAGGATGTTGAACTGCGGCAGTCCGAAGAACAGCAGGAACAGCTGCACCAGCAGCGGCGTGCCGCGGATGAAGGTCACGTAGGCGGTGCAGATGCTGTAGATGACGCGGCGCTTCGGGTCCAGCCGGCCGATGCCGACCAAGAGGCCCATGACGCAGCCCAGCACCAGCGCGCAGGCCGTCACCTCCACGGTGATGACGGCGCCGTGGACAATGTCATGCCAGCCGGCAAAGACAGGAGAAAAATCCAATTCCATGATGATGATCCGCGCGGCTTACTTGGCGGCCGTGCCGAACCATTTCTGGGTCAGCCTGGCGTAGGTGCCATCGGCCTTCACCTTGGCGAGTGCCGCATTGAGGGCGCGGGTCAGCTCGGGCGTGTCCTTGCGCACGGCCATGCCGTATTCCTCGGTGGTCAGCTGCTGCTCCACCATGCGCAGGCCGCCGCGGGTCTTGACGTACTGCATCGCGGCCGGCTTGCCGGTCACGGCGGCATCGGCGCGGCCGATCTCGACCAGGTTGAACATTTCCTGGTTCTTCTCGACTTCCACACGCTGCACCTGCGGGTACGTGTCGCGCAGGAAGCTGACCGACTTGGTGCCCACCTGCACGCTGACCTTCTTGCCGTTCAGGTCGGCCGGGGCGTGGACGGTGGTGTTGCCGCTCTTGACCAGTGCCACCAGGCCGCCGACGTAGTACGGCTCGGTGAAGTCCACCACCTTGCGGCGCTCGGGTGTGATGTAGATGCCGGAAACTGCCATGTCAAAGCGGCGCGAGACCAGCCCGGGGATCAGGCCCTTGAAGTCAATGTCGGTCCACTCAACCCGCTTGCCCATCGTCTTGGCCATGGCCTCAACCAGCTCCACGTCAAAGCCGGTGCGCTTGCCGTTCTCGATAAATTCCATCGGCGGGAAGGTGGCGTCGGTGGCCACGCGCAGCACGGCATTGTCCTGCGCGTGCGCGGCGGTGCCGAGGGTCAGGGCGGTCAGGGTTGCCAGGCCGGCCATCAGGCATTTGCGACGAAGGTTCATGGAAGTCTCCTATTCTCGGGAACGAGGGATCTGCCGTCGCATGGGTTTGCCGACGGCGGCGGTAACGAATTGCTTGGTATTCAGTAAGACTGCAGCCGCGCGGAAATCCGCATCGCCGCTGCCACGGTCATGTCGATCAGCGCGGACTCGCGCCCTTGCCGCCGCGTGGCCGGCACCATCAGCGTGATCGAGCCCAGCGCATCGGCCTTGCTGCGCCGCGAGAACAGCGGCGCGCTCACGCCCCACACGCCCGGATCCACCTCGCCCTCGCTGACGGCGTAGCCGGTCTCGCGAATGGCGGCCAGCTCGGCCAGCAGCCGTTCGGCTTCGCCTGGCTCGCACTGGGCCCGGACCAGGCGCTCGCGCGCTTCGTCGCGCATGAACGCCAGCAGCGACTTGGCCGACGCACCGGCGCGCAGCGGTACGCCGCGGCCCTTCTCGAACGAGCAGCGCAGCGACTGGCGGCTCTCCACCATCTCCAGGCACACCACGTGATCCTTGACGGCGACGACCAGGCCTACGCTTTCATCGGACTGCTGCGCCAGCAGCTGCATGTCGGGCAAGGCTTCGCGCGCCAGGTGCGAGGCCATGTCAAAGCCGAGCGCCAGTTGCAGGCTGATCGGGCCCGGCGCGTATTCGCCGTCGGACTCCAGCACGAAGCCCCAGCGCTTGAGCATCATCAGTTGCCGGTAGAGCGTGCTCTTGGGCAGGCCGGTTTTGGCAACCAGCTCGCGTACCGTGATCGGCGCGCCGTGTTGCGCCAGTGCCGCCAGCACGAACAGCACGCGATCGGCACCGCCCGCGGGCTGGGCGGGTTCGGCAGGCGTGGGTGTCGTGGGCTTCACGGCAGTGGGGTTGTCGACGGCATTCAACATAGGGCCCAAGAATAGGACCTGATTCCCATAAATCAAAACCTGGAGTCCCGGAAAATGGGAATGAATGACTAGGGATAACCCTTGGTGGCTGGCGATTTGATCCGCCAAGTGCGCGGGGCGCCGCTGCCCCGTGCTCAGTAGATGCCCGGCAGCATGCGCCAGGTCCGGTCGCAGTACGACGCGTACTCGTCGCCAAACTGGTCGCGCAGCAGCGCTTCTTCCGCCCGGATGCGCGCCACCAGCACCGGCACCATCAGCAGCGTCAGCACCACGCCCACGCCGGAGCGGAATGCCAGTACCCATCCCAGCGAACTGACCAGGAAGCCGAGGTAGCTCGGATGCCGGATCACGCCATAGATGCCGGTGGTCACCAGCGTGTGCCCCGGCTGGATCGCCACCAGCCCGCTGAAGCGCCGCCCCAGCACAAACACCGGCCACAGCCGCAGCACGCCGCCGCCGGCAAACAGCGCCACGCCGGTCCAGCGCATGGTGTCGCCATCGAGCGTCCAGAAGCCGATGCGGTCGGTAAAGGGCGGCAGGTACGCCGCCAGCAGCCCGAGCACGCCAAACACTGCCAGCACCCACCGGTTGCCGCGGTCCTCGCGCATGCCGCTGCTGATATTGCCGCCGGAGAAGAGCGCGGCGATGGACAGGGCGAACAGGACCAGGGTCAGGGCCACGCGCGCCGGGTGCGCGAAGAAGGGGGCTATGCCACCCCAGCCTGCAATCGCGATGGCCAGGTAGGCGAGCGTGCCGGCGAGAGTGGCAATTGCCAGGCCGGGAGTCGGGCGCATGGGGAACCTCCGTTGAGACGGTGGATGCACAAGCGAAGGGTAAGCCTCAGGCGGCCCGGGTGTCGAGGGCGGCCGGGTCGTGATTAAATCTGCGTCTTGCGCCGGCGCATGCCGGGGCGCAGTGAACCGCTTTCGTCACACCATCATGCCCCTGATCGACATCAAGAACCTCCAGCAAGCCGCCCAAGACTTCGGCAAGGCCCGTAACTGGGGCAAGTACCACAGCCCCAAGAACCTCGCGATGGCGCTGAGCGTGGAGGTGTCCGAGCTGGTCGAGATCTTCCAGTGGCAGACCGACGCGGAATCGCGCGCCATCATGTCCACCGACGAGCGCGAGCATGTGGAGCAGGAGCTTGCCGATATCACTATCTACCTGGCGCAGCTGGTGACGGCGCTGGGCGTGGACCTGGACGCGGCGATCCGCGCCAAGATGGAGATGAACGCCAGGAAGTACCCGCTGCCGGAATGAGCCGCCCGGCGCAGGTTTGTCGCCGCCGTCGCGATGCCTTGCCGGCGGCTTGATGCTTTGATCCAATTGATTGTGGCGGTGCTCGGAATTTGATCATTTGATCAAGCCGGCCGAGCCCTGTTTCTGCGATGCGCGGCCGCTCTGCATCGGGCCGTGTCTCGCATCCTTCTCTTCGCACCCCTTCACGCAACGCCCGCACCACCAGGCGCCGATCTCATCCGTCACTGGCACGCCCTATGCGGTCATAGGGCATGGCCCGGCAGAGGCCTGCAATGGAGACGGTGATGGCATCCCTCGGTGAAACGACGAAGACAACGGCGCAGGCCACCCGCAGCCCGCACGTACTGGCATCGCGCCTCGCCGCCGATGCAGAGCCGCACCTCGGCGCACACCTGGTCACGCCGCGTCATGGCTATGCACACCACGGCATCTACGTCGGGCGTGGCATGGTGGTGCACTACGCTGGCTATTGCCACCGGCAGCAGCGCGGCCCGGTGGAAGAACTGAGCCTGGCCGCCTTTGCTGCCGGCCATGGCATCACGGTGTTGAGCACGCCCATGGCGCGGTACAGTGCCGCTGAATCCGTCGGCCGCGCCCGCTCACGGTTGGGCGAGGACTGCTACCGCCTGCTGACCAACAACTGCGAGCACTTCTGCATGTGGTGCCTGTACGGCGAAAGCCGCAGCGAGCAGGTGCGGCATTGCCTGATGCATCCATTCAGCGGCGTGCGCCTGGCCGCGAGCATGCTGCTTTGCTGGTGCAAGACTGCGGCCGCGCCTGCATGGGACGGCGCGACGGCGTGAGCTCACGACAATGGCCGGCTCGCCGTCAGGACGCACAACAGCAGTACCCCGTTCAAAGCGAGCAGTCCGCTCACCAACAGCACGATGGGCGGCGCATCCCGAGTCCGCTCGCGCAGGCGGGTGACCCCCGGCAGCCACTCGCCGCGCGTACGCCGGGACCAGCAGGCGACGCCCGCGCCGCACATGCCCAGCCACGCCAGCGTGCCCAGCGATGCCCAGCCGCGTGGTTGCGGCGCCGGCGTCGGACGAATTGAAGCTTGCTGGAGCGTCGGGCCGGAGGCTCTTTGGATCACCACAGGGGGCGCATGATTCCCCGCTTCTGCCAATGGCTCTGACGGTGGTGGAGCTGGAAGCTGCTCCGCTGCTGGTTGAGTCGCTGGCGTCGCTGAAGGTGGCGCGACCGCTGGCCGCGAGGCCTCGACCCTGACCGCAGCCTGCTTGGTCCTCGACACCTCCCGCGCCCGCGCCGCCGGCGGCGTTGGTTGCGGCGCGGCAGCCCGCGGTGGTTTCTTGCCTGGCTGCCGCCGCCAGCTGGCAAAGACCCGGTCCAGGCATGCCACCGACGTGCAGGCGTCCCGGCGCTCCCGCCAGGCGGCGATGTCGCTTCCTTGAATCGCGCCGGCGCGTAGCCGGCGCTGCTGGTCCGCGTGGATGCGCTCATGTTCGCGATGGAGCATCGCGTGATCGCAGATCAGGTCGGCGGCGTGTGGCACTGAATGCAGGCAGGACGTGCCGGCGGCGAGCGGATCGTCGCAGCGGGAAGGACGCAGCGTGGTCTTGCAGGCTATATCCGACGCCTGCGCACTGGCAGCCAGCAGAAGGCCGAACGCGATGCACGCAGCCAGCCGGCCCGAAAGCCTTGTCATCCTGTCGCCCGTGATGGTGGGGATCGTCCGGCGCTGAAGCGGGCGCCGATGGACTTCTATTCTGGAGCGGCGCCAGCAATCTACGGTTCGATAGCCCACAGAAGCGGGCGGCAAACTTTGGGCGCGGTCTCCGATGCCTGGCTGAGGCCATAAATCCGGAAAGCCGCGGAGGTTTCTCCTCTGCCTTGGATCTGACAACGGCAGCCGGCCGCTGTGCCCGCTTGTCAGTTCGCTACCAGGCTCACGACCCAACCCGCCACATAGAGCCCCAGCCCGAACACCGCATGCGTCACCAGGCTATGCACCCGTGCCACGTTTGGCCGCGGCGTGCGGCTCGCAGCGATGCCGGCACCCATCGCCGGCTGCATCAGCAGGAACGGTGCCGCCACACTGCCGATGCCGACGATCAACGCGGGCGCCGGCGTCGGATGACGTGCCCAGTCGAGTCCCCATAGCCCCAGCAGGATGGCCGCGAACACGATGCCGGTCAGGTAATGCGCGATCCAGCCGATCCCGCGCTCGCCGCGCACCGGCGGCGATACGGCGATGGGACGGTGGCAAAGGCGCCCTCGCGGCAGCCACGCGAGCCAACGGCCTACGAGTCCATAGTCCAGCGCAGGCACGCCCAGCAGCCGCTTGCGCAGGATGGCCCAGGCGTCCATCACCAGCGTTGCGCCGGTGCCGATCACGATTGCATTGAGCAGGAGGGCCACCGCTGTATCAGGCATGGGCAGTCTCGCCGGCGGTCAGTGATGAAGCCGCAGCGCGGGCGGTGATCATCCAGCAGGCAGCGGTGTAGCGCACAGTTGCGCCATGAACGTAAGGCTCGAATGCCGCGCGGACAGTTTCGATGACGCTGGCGCGTGTGCTTGCATCGGCCTCGCGCAGGGCCAGTCCGACGGGACCCAGGCGGGACAGGTAGTCCACCAGCGCAGGCTCCGGCAGCGTGCAGGCGAAGTCGATCGGCTCGACATCGATCCCGCCCCAGCCGCCCTCTTCCAGGATGGCCTGCACGCGCTGGCGGTCGCCGAAGGCGAACTGCCCCGGCGCCCCCGGCTGCCGCGGCGGCAGGTTGGACAGCAGCGGTGCGGCCGCTCGCTCGGCGGTGGTCATGAACGGATTCTCTGAGGCGCTGCGCCAGGCGATGCAGTGGAGCGTGGCATCCGGTGTTGCGGCCCGGCGCAGGTTGGCAAAGGCCCGCACCGGATCGCTGAAGAACATCACGCCCAGGCGCGACACGATGCTGTCGAAGCTTGCTGGCGCGAAGGCGTAGTCCTGCGCGTCGGCGCGAATAAAGCTGGCGGTCGAGCCGTTGTGTTGCGCGCGTGCCCGTGCAGCGGCGAGCATCGGCTCGGAAATATCGATGCCGGTGCATCTGCCTTGCGCGCCGAGCTTGCGCGCCAGCGCGATCGTAGTGCTGCCGGTGCCGCAGCCGACATCGAGCACATGCTGCGCGGAAGTCTTGCCCACCGTATCGACAAGCCGGCCTTCCAGCGGCCGGAACATGTCGTCGAGCACCGCCTGCTCCGCGACCCAGGCATGGCCGGACGGGCCGTTCCACAGTGCGGCCTGGTCGCCGCCGTTGCTGCTGGTCTGCTGTTGCTCACCCATGGTCGTATCTCCTTGCACGCCGCCCTGGCATGGAAGCTACACTGTGCCAGTTCAAGTCGACTTGAGGTCAAGCGGTGACAAGCCTGGATATTGCGGAAGTGGCCCGGCAGGCTGGCGTGCCGGCCTCGACGCTGCGGTACTACGAGGAAAAGGGGCTGATCGCGTCCATCGGCCGGCGCGGGATGCGGCGCGTGTTCGATGCCGGCGTGCTTGAGCGGCTGGCGCTGGTCGCACTGGGGCGTGCCGCCGGTTTCTCGCTGGATGACATCGCACGGATGTTCTCGCCACAGGGCCAGCCGAAGATCGACCGGCAGGTGCTGGCGGCCAAGGCGGATGAGCTGGACCGGACCATCCGCAAGCTGACTGCGATGCGCGACGGACTGCGGCATGCGGCGGTTTGTCCGGCGCCAAGGCATATGGAGTGCCCGACGTTCCAGCGGATTCTGCGGGCCGCGGCGTCGGGGGCGATTGGTGGAAGGAAGCATGCCCACGGGCTTCCAATGGACTGACGTTCCGCCCTGAACAAGCGTTTCGAATGGCCCCTTTTTTGGTCTCTGCGGAGTCTGGCGGGGCCATTCTCCGCAGAATTTGCGGAGATTAGCTTAAGGATGGAGCCAATCTCACCCCAACCTGAACTGCCCCACCGCCCCCGCCAGGCTCCCGGCCTGCGTCTGCAGCGCCGCGGCAGCCGCCGTGGATTGCTCAACCAGCGCCGCATTCTGCTGCACCATCTGATCCAGCTGGCTCACCGCCATATTCACCTCTTGAATACCGCGGGTCTGTTCCATGGCTGCTTGAGTGATCTCGGAAATAATGCCGGTCACCCTGGAGACGTTGCTGACGATCTCGCTCATGGTGTCGCCGGCGCGGCGGACCTGGCCGGAGCCGGAGCTGACGCTGCCTACGGTGGATTCGATCAGGGTCTTGATCTCCTTGGCGGCCTGGGCGCTGCGCTGGGCCAGCGCGCGCACTTCGCCCGCCACCACGGCGAAGCCGCGGCCCTGGTCGCCGGCGCGGGCGGCTTCGACTGCGGCGTTGAGCGCCAGGATGTTGGTCTGGAAGGCGATGCCTTCGATCACGCCGATGATGTCGGAGACCCTGACCGAGGCGTTCTCGATCTGGCCCATGGTGGTGATCACTTCGCCGATCACGACGCCGCCGTCGGCGGCCACGCGCGAGGCCGCGGTGACGGATTCGTTGGCGTGCTGGGCCGAGCTGGCCGACTGGCTGACGGTGGCGGTGATTTCTTCCATCGAGGCCGCGGTCTGCTGCAGGCTGGCGGCGGCGGATTCGGTGCGGCGCGACAGGTCCGTGTTGCCGGCGGCGATCTCGTCGGAGGCGGCGCGCACCGATTCGCTGGCGTCGCGGATCTGGCGCATGATGGTGCAGAGCTTGTCGGCAAAGGTGTTGAAGGCGCGCGCGATCTGCGCGACTTCGTCGTTGCCGTCGGCGGGCAGGCGCTGGGTCAGGTCGCCGTCGCCGGAGCCGATGGCGTCCATGGCATCGCGCACGGTGGACAGGCCGCGCAACGACATCGTTGCCACGCCCCACACTACGGCGGCGGCCATGCCTGCGATCAGTACCATTGCGATCACCGATGCGATCAGCACTGAGCGCATGCCGGCGGTGGCCTCGGCCTTGTCCAGGGCGACGATGACCATCCAGTCGGTGCCGGGGATGGCGCGCGCGCCGAGCAGTTTGGCGCTGCCGCCGACTTGGACTTCCAGCGGCGTCTTTGCGCCGGCCAGTGCGGCGAGCTTGTCGGCGTTCAGCGCGGGCGCGAGTTCCGTCACCGGCTTGAGCGTGAGCTTGTCGTCGGTGTGGGCGACGATGTCGCCGTTCCTGGCCACCAGCATGCCGAAGCTTGCCGGCGTGGGGTGGATCGCCTTGACGTTGGCGATCACGCTGTCCATCGCCACATCGCCGGACACCACGGCCTTGACGCCGCCGTCGCGCACCACTGGCGCGGCAAATGCCACCACCAGCTTGCCGGTGCCGGCATCGACATAGGGCGGCGTGACCACGGGTTTGCCGGCTGCGGCGGCCTGCTGGTACCAGGGGCGGCCTGTCGGGTCGTAGCCGGGCGGGATGCCTTGCGGGTTGGAGAACTTCGCGGTCTTGTCGGCGTAGCCGACGTAGACGTTGGTGAAGCCGCCGGCGTCGGCAATCTGCCTGAGCGCAGCATCGGGTTCGGGCTGCAGCACGGCGTCCTGCAGCGACTGGATCATCTGGCTGTGCGAGGCCACCCAGTCGGCGATGGCGCTGGCGTGGCCGCTCTGCACTGCCGCGAGGCTACTGTCGATGGCGTCTTCGTTATAGCGGTTGGCGACGAACTGGTTCAGCGCCGTATTGATGGCGAGCGCGGCGATGACGATGGCCACGCACAGGGCCACGATCCGCGCACGGATGGTAGTGAACATCAGGGGAGATCCTTCGTAGGGAATCGTTTGGGGGCGTTTGTGTGTGGGATTTCCACCCCGCTGTATACGGAGCGGGTGCGCCCGACTTGAGGCCGACAGGAGAAACCCTGTCGAATGTGATCAGGTTGACGACACAACACGCCAAGCTGGTGCGCGATAGTGCGCTTGCGCGGTTCGGGAATGCGTGCTGGTGGATCTGCATTCGTAACGCGAACACACGCAGGAGCGGGTGGGAGCGGGTTTCGGCCTGATCAAACGCCAAATCGGATGCGTTGCAATACAAGCGGCGTTGCAATGCAGCGGTGATGTTGATACCGGCGTTCATGGGCATGACGGCAGCCGCAGCAGAACGCTTGCCGCAGCGCATCCGACGGCGGCTTGGGCGGGATCACATATGTCGTCAAGCTTTTCTGATCAGTCATCAGACAAGCTAACGACTTTTTCACAACGTATTACAAAGACTTACAGCCGTTATGCGATCGGCAACATATCCTCCGATCAACTCACAAATAACCCAAACGGAGAGCCTACCGTGTCAGTCCTTTCTTTGTCTTCCGCGCCGGTGCGCGTGCTTGCTCTGAGCGGTGCCCTGGCGCTGGCCGCCTGCGGTGGTGGTGGCGGCGATGATGGCGGTGGGCAGGGCACGCTCAAGGTCTCGATGACCGATGCGCCGGCCTGTGGCTTCAAAAGTGTCTTCGTGACCGTCAACAAGGTGCGCGTGCACAGCAGCGCCAGCGCCGAGACGAGCGCCGGGGGCTGGGTCGATATCGACGTCGTGCCCGCGCGCAAGATCGACCTGCTGTTGCTGACCAACGGCATGATGGCGGTGCTGGGCCAGGCCGCGCTGCCTGCCGGCAACTACCAGCAGGTACGCCTGGTGCTCGATGCCAACCGTGGCGGCGGCGCCGGTGCGCTGGCCAACTCGGTGGTGCCCATCGGCGGCACTGAGCAGACGCTGGATACGCCTAGCGCGGTGCAGTCGGGCATCAAGATCAACCGGCCGTTCACCGTGGCAGCGGGTACGCTGACCGACCTGGTGCTGGACTTTGACGCGTGCAAGTCGGTGGTCACGCGCGGCAATGGCACCTTTGGCCTGAAGCCGGTGGTGACGGCGATCCCGATGACCGTCAGCGGTGAAGTGAACGGCGTGGTCAGCGGGGCACCGGGCGCGCGCGTCTATGCCGAGCGCAACGGCGTGGTGGTGAAGTCGACGGTGGCGGACGCCAACGGCAACTTCAAGCTGTCACCGATCGAGCAGAGCAGCACGGCCGGTCCAGTTGACGTGGTGGTGGTGCCGGGTTCTGCCAATGGCAAGGCGGCGGGCATCGTGCGCGCCGTGCCGGTGGTGGTGGGCACGCCCACGGCGATCTCGACCGCGGCGGCACCGATGTCGCTGCCGGCGTCGACCTATCGCCGGGTTTCGGGTTCGGTCACGCCGGTTTCGGCGGAAGCGACCCTGCGCGCGCTGCAACTGGTCAATGGCGGCAATTTCGAGATTGCGGCGACGGCCGCCGCCAGTGATACCGGCGCCTACAGCATGTTTGCCACCGAACCGGCGCTGCCGGTGGCCGCTCCGGTGATCGGCACCTACCAGGCCGCGCTGCCGATTCCGCTGCAGCCGGATGGCGCTGCCGCGGGCAAGTACAGCGTGCAGGCCACCAGCGCCACGGGTGCGGTGCAGACCCAGCCGGCGGACGTGAGCGCTGCCGACGCCCTGGTGAATTTCTCGTTCTGATTCCGGGGGACCGGGAACGGAGCCGGAAGGGGGCCTGGCCCTCTTCCGGCTTTTTTTGTTGGCCAGGGGCGTGTTTGCGCCGCCACCGCCTGGCGCAGTTTCCCGCTAGACTGCCAGTCTCGCGTTTCGGGAGATCGCGCCATGGCAGCACGCACCGCGGCGAAGGCCGCATCCAGGACTGCAGCAACCTCAGAGGCCACACCCAAGGCCAGGTCACGCAAAGCCGCCACGTCCACCGAGCCGGTGCGGGTTGGCATCGGTGGCTGGAATTTCGCCCCGTGGCGCGACAACTTCTATCCCGCCGGCCTGGCACAGGCGCGTGAGCTGGCCTATGCCAGCCGCCACCTCAGCGCGATCGAAATCAACAGCACGTACCACGGCACGCAGAAGCGCACCTCGTTCGCCAAATGGCGCGACGACACGCCGGATGATTTTGTGTTCGCGGTGAAGGCCTCGCGCTTTGCCACCAACCGGCGCGTGCTGGCCGAGTCCGGCGAATCGATCGAACGCTTCATCGACAGCGGCATTGCCGAGCTCGGCCGCAAGCTGGGGCCGGTGGTGTGGCAGTTCGCGCCCACCAAGCAGTTCGATGCGGAGGACTTCGAGGCCTTCCTGCAGCTGCTGCCGGATTCGGTGGAAGGCGTGAAGCTGCGCCACGTGCTGGAGGTGCGGCACGACAGCTTCCAGTCGCCGGACTACCTCAAGCTCGCGCGCAAGTACAAGGCCGCCACGGTCTTTACCGATTCGCCCAAGTTTCCGTCGATGGCGGATCTCACGGCAGACTTTGTCTATGCACGGCTGATGGCCAGCAGCGCGAAGCTGAAGGCCGGCTATGCGCCCAGGGACCTGGATGCGTGGGCTGCGCGGGTGCGCACGTGGGCGCAGGGCCACCAGCCCGACGACCTGCCGACGGTGGAAGACCGCAAGACCGCCGCGCGCAAGCGCGAAGTCTTTGTCTTCTTTATCAACGGCGCCAAGGAACGCGCGCCGGCCGCGGCGCAGGCGCTGCTGGAGCGGCTGGACTGGACGCCGCCGGCCGATGACTGACGGATCGACATCCCTGGATCGCTATAATCGCGCATGAACTCGACCCCCGCCCAGCCGCAAGCCGGCACCGCTTTTTCCAACCTGCCGCTGTCGCCCACCATGCTCGCCACGCTGGCGCAGCTTGGCTATGACGAAATGACGCCGATCCAGGCGGCCAGCCTGCCGATCACATTGGCAGGCCAGGACCTGGTGGCGCAGGCCAAGACCGGCAGCGGCAAGACCGCCGCCTTCGGGCTGGCGCTGCTGCACCGGCTCGATCCGCGCCGCTTCGATGTGCAGGCGATGGTGCTGTGCCCCACGCGCGAGCTGGCCGACCAGGTCACGCAGGAAATCCGCCGCCTGGCGCGCGCCGAAGAGAACATCAAGGTGCTGACACTGTGCGGCGGCTCGCCGATGCGGCCGCAGGTCGACAGCCTGATCCATGGCGCACATATCGTGGTGGGCACGCCCGGCCGCATCCTGGATCACATCGACCGCGGCAGCCTGGATCTGTCCGGCATCAACACGCTGGTGCTGGACGAGGCCGACCGCATGCTCGACATGGGCTTCTTCGACGACATCGCCTATGTGGCCAGCCGCTGCCCGAAGGACCGGCAGACGCTGCTGTTCTCGGCCACGTATCCGCCCGGCATCGACAAGCTCAGCCACCGTTTCCTGCGCAACCCGCAGTCGGTCAAGCTGGAGGCTACGCACGACAACACCACCATCCGCCAGCGCTTCTATGAGGTCGAGGAAGGCGAGCGCCTGAACACGGTGGGGCGCCTGCTGGACCACTTCCGCCCGGTCAGCACGCTGGCCTTCTGCAATACCAAGGCGCGCTGCCGCGAGCTGGTGGAACTGCTGCGCGCGCAGGGCTACCAGGCGCTGGCGCTGCACGGCGAACTGGAGCAGCGCGAGCGCGACCAGGTGCTGGTGCAGTTTGCCAACCGCAGCTGCTCGGTGCTGGTGGCAACCGACGTGGCCGCGCGCGGGCTGGATATCGCGCAGCTCGAGGCCGTGATCAATGTCGAGATCACGCCCGATCCTGAGGTGCACGTGCACCGCATCGGCCGCACCGGCCGCGCCGACCAGGAAGGCTGGGCCTTCAGCCTGGTCAGCATGGACGAGATGGGCCGCGTGGGCAACCTGGAACAGCACCACGGCGGCGAATTCGAATGGCAGCCGCTGGCCGACCTGAGGCCCGCCAGCAATGAACGCCTGCTGCCGCCGATGGTGACCTTGCAGATGCTGGGTGGCCGCAAGGAGAAGATCCGCCCCGGCGACATCCTGGGCGCACTGACCGGCGAGGCGGGCTTCACCAAGGAGCAGATCGGCAAGATCAATGTGCTGGAGATGTCGACCTATATCGCGGTGGAGCGCAGCATCGGGCGCGAGGCGGTGAAGCGGCTCAATGCCGGCAAGGTCAAGGGCAAGAAGGTGAAGGTGCGGATGCTGACGGAGTGAAAGACGGGCCCCATGCGGGGCCCGTTCTGCTTTTACCCCACGACCACCACGTACCCCTCCTGCGGCGCCCCGCTCCCCGCCGCCAGCCGCGCGATCCGTGCCTGCGCGGCTTCGAATCCCCGTTCCTCCACCAGCGCCAGCCAGCGCTTGGCCGGATCGCGCGCATGGTCGATAAAGCGGCGCTGCGCCGCGTTGAAGCGCCGGTTCACTTCCTGCGGTCCCCAGTCGGCATTGCGCTTGCGGATCTGCACCGGCGCGAAATAGAACTCGGGCCTGGGCCCGGGCAGGTGCAGGTCGCGCAGGAAGCCGGTGTTCTGCGTCGAGCCGACAAAGCAGTCGTACACCAGGCTGTCGCCAAAATGCGCATGCACGCGCGCGCGCAGCGACTCATCGCCGGAGAAGTCGACATAGAGCGTGGGCTCGTCCACCGGCACCGATGCCAGTTCGTCATAGGTGACGGTGCTGCCGTAGCAGCCGAGGTCTTCGACAAAGGCGCGGTTGCGGGCCGAGGTCAGCCCGGTCAGCGCGATGCCGTCGAGGTCGCGCAGGCAGAAGGCGGTGCCATAGGCCGTCTTGCTGGAGGCGCTGGACACCACCAGCCGCCGTGCGCCGAAGAAGCGGTTGTCTTCCAGGAAGTCGGCCAGCATGAACGAGGTGATGAACAGCGGCCGGTACAGCATCTGGTAGTGCTCCAGTTCCGGCGCGTAGGCGGCGTCGTTCTGCACGCGGGTGTACTGGTTGTAGGCCGAGGTCAGCTTTGCGCGGTGCGCCGCGGCATCGTAGAAGCCGCGCGCGGTGACGCGCCCGGGCTGCATGCGGAAATGGCTGGCGATGGGGAAGTAGCCGTAGAAGCGTTCGCCGGGGGCGATGCCGTCGACGCCGGAGGCCACCACATCGGCAAAGCCCCACACCGGCATATGGCCCCACTGCGGCTGGCCGGTGGGAAAGAAGTCCCAGTACTGCATGGCCTCGCCAAAGGCGGCATAGGTGATGTTGTTGGTGGTCAGGGCAAAGCGGTCCAGGCGCAGCAGCACTTCGCCGGGCGCGGCGCTGGCGGGTTCGTGCGCGGCTTCCAGCCGGCTTTCGTTTAGGGCATCCTTGCGGCTGAACAGCCGCGTGATGGCAAGGGTCGGTTCAGTTGCTGCCATGTCTTCTCCTGGTTCGCGGCCCGTCCGTCCGGCGTGCAATGTTCGCCATGACTTCCGTGAGGCCGATGCCAAGAATCTATCGCCGCGCCAACGCCGCCGGGTTCGGAAACGAAGCGCCCGCCGCCGGCGACCTGAAACGGCCCGCCACGCCGCGCAGCAAGCCGCTCAAGCGCCCTTCGCAGCAGCGCGCGCACTTCACCGTCAACGCCATCTACGACGCCTTTGTTCGGATCTGGTGCCGCGATGGCTGGGACGGCGTGACCACGCGCGCGGTGGCGCTGGAGGCAGGGTTCTCGGTGGGTACGCTGTACGAGTACTTTCCCAGCAAGGAAGCGCTGGCGTCGGGCTACGTGCGCCACACGGTCGAGACCATGCTGGCGCGCATCGACGCCGAGGTCACGCAACGGGCTGACGCCGACTGGCGCACGCGCGTGCGGCGGCTGGTGGCCATCGCCTGCGGTGCGGACGACGAGGCCACGGGCATCGTCTTCGATGCCGACATCATCGGGCTGGAGCCGCGCATCGCCGAGCCCAAGCACCACCGGCGCGTGTTCGAAGAGTTCTGCGAGGCCTGGCGCCGGGCGCTGTGCGCTTGCCCCGACTTGCCCACGGCCCCGGATGCCGCGAAGGTGCAGGCACTGGTGCTGGCGGTCTGGGGGGCGCGCCGCTATCGGCTGCTGCTGCAGGGCGCGGCGCTGCAGCCGGCGCAATGGGTGTCCGAAATGCAGGCGCTGTGCCTGGCGGCACTGGACGAAAAAGCGACCGATGCGCAACCTTGACCCGGCGGCTGCCATGCGGGCGTCACAACATTGCTTACAAAGATTCGCGTAAGTCACCCTGTAACGGCGCGCGTTACTTTGCTACTCTGATTGCATTGGCACCGCCAGCCGCATTGCATTGTCGACGGAAAAGGAGTTGGTGATGAAAACCGCACGCCAGGTTCTGGAGTCCAAGCCGAGTCAGGCCATTTACAGCGTCCCGCCCACGGCGACCGTCTATACCGCGCTGCAACTGATGGCGGAGAAAGGCATCGGCGCGCTGCTGGTGATCGAGCATGGCGAGATCCTGGGGATCCTGAGCGAGCGCGACTATGCGCGCAAGGTGATCCTGATGCAGCGCACCTCGCGCGAGACGCTGGTTCGCGACATCATGACCAATGCAGTGATCTATGTCGGCGCCAGCCAGACCACCGACGAATGCATGGCATTGATGACCCGGCACCGGCTGCGCCACCTGCCAGTGATGGAAGGCGACGAGCTGATCGGCATGCTGTCGATCGGCGACCTGGTCAAGGACATCATCTCCGAGCAGCAGTTCATCATCGAGCAGCTCGAGCATTACATCACCGGGGGCGGGCGCTAGGCCTGTCGTGTTCGGGGGCTGGTCGCATTGCACGCACCCGCCCCGTCCACTCTCCCGCGCGCGGCCGCCGGCTAGCCCAGCGTGCCGAACCTCACCCCATGCGCCGCCAGGTAGCGGCGGTACGCGCCTGCCAGCTTGTCCGCCGGCTGGGGCACCTCCACGCCGGTGCGCAACGGCAGGCGGCGCGGCTGCTGCGATTCCACGATCGGCTTGTCCTGCAGGAAGATGGTGTCCTGGAATTCGCGCAGGCTGGCGTCGTCATCATCTGTCACCAGTGACATCACGAACCACACGCGGCTCGATTCCTCGTCCCGCGGGCCGATAAACAGCGCGATGGCGCCGCGATGGTTGTCGCCAAGGTCGGGCACCTTGGTCAGGATCGCGGAGTAGGGCGCAACCACGCGGTATTCATACTCGACCATGGCTCCGCCGGCGGCGCTGGCGTGCGCGCGCGGCTGCCAGGCGCGGCAGCCGATGGTGCGCAGCGCGTCGGGCTTGCGCGCATCGCCGATGGCTTCCACTTCATAGGGCGGCACTTCGGTGTGCGCCGGGTCACCCAGGTAGCCGTCATGGACATAGCCGAAGTGCGCCATGTCGAGGAAGTTCTCCACCAGCCGTGGCGCCGAGGTGGCAACGTCGTAGGGGCCGCAGACCACGCGGCGGCATTCGGCGTCGTGGTACTCGGGGAAGGACGGCAGTTCGGGCACGGCCTCGGTGCCGTCGCCGCCAAGGCGTACCCATAACAGCCCGTAGCCCTCGCGCACCGCGTGCGTGGTGGCGCAGGCGCGCGGCGCAGGCACCAGTTCCGGGTGGGCGGGATAGCGCGTGCAGCGGCCGCCCGAGGCAAAGCGCCAGCCGTGATAGCCGCAATGCAGCAGGCCATCGTGCACGGCGCCCAGCGTGAAAGCGGCGCCGCGGTGCGGACAGCGGTCATCCCAGGCGTGCCAGCCGTCGGCATTGCGCCACAGCACCAGCGCGCGGCCAAAGAGCCGGGCGGCGAAGGGGCCGTCGCCGTCGGCCTGTTCGATGGCCAGCACGGGGTGCCACTGGCCCAGTTCGGGCCCGGCCGCATCGGCGGCCTGACCTGCTTCGTGTCGTGGGGTCTCGGTCATGACGAAATCTTACCTTCGGTAGTGGCGATGTGATCTTGCATCGACCATCGTGCCTGATCCTTGTCACGCAAGTGACGTGCCAGACATCTGGGTCACGAGCGCGATATTTGCTGGCCGCATATAATTATGCGTTCGCTGAATTGGGCCACCCGCGACGGCGTCACGCCCCCTATTGCGCGGTTCCCGGCCGATATTCCCTGCATTTGACGTAGCTTTCACCGCACATCGCTGCGGTCTCGTGCCTGTCCATGTCTTCACCCTCTTCTGCCGCATCCGCCCGGGACACCACGCCGGCCCTGCCCGCCCACGACCATCGCGCCGTGATGCGGGTGATCGGCGGCATCGTGCTGTGCATCCTGCTGGCCGCGCTCGACCAGACCGTGGTGATCCCGGCGGTGCCGGCGATCGCCAATGACCTGAACGGCTTCAGCCACCTGTCATGGATCGTGACGGCGTACCTGATCGTGTCGACGGTGACCACGCCGCTGTACGGCAAGCTGTCGGACAGCTTTGGCCGGCGGCGCCTGCTGATGGTGGCGATCACGCTGTTTATCGGAGCCTCGGTGGCATGCGCGCTGGCGCAGACGCTGGGTCAGCTGATCCTGTTCCGCGCGCTGCAGGGCGTGGGCGGCGGCGGGCTGATGTCGCTGGCGCAGGCAGCCATTGCCGATGTGGTGGCGCCGCGCCAGCGCGGGCGCTACCAGGGTTACCTGGCCACGGTGTGGGCGGTGGCGTCGATCGCCGGGCCGCTGGTGGGCGGCTGGGTCTCTGACCATATGTCGTGGCGCTGGCTGTTCTGGGTCAACGTACCGCTGGGCCTGCTGGCGATGTTCATGTGCTACCGCGGGCTGGCCATGCTGCCGCCGCGTGGCGGGCGTGCGCGCGTGGACTGGCTGGGGGCGCTGCTGCTGGCGGTGGCCATCGTCGCCTTCCTGCTGGCGATGAGCTGGGGCGGCGACGTCTACGACTGGCTCTCGCCAGAGCTGGGCGCCCTGCTCCTGGCCGCGGTGGCGGCCCTGGTCCTGCTGATCTGGCAGGAGCGCCGCGCTGCGGACCCGATGCTGCCGCCGCGCCTGTTTGCCAACCGGGCCTATGTGATGGGCGTGGCCGCCTCGGCGCTGGCCGCGCTCGATATCTTCCTGTGCATCTTCGCCCTGCCCCTGCACTTCCAGCTGGTCCGCGGCGCGGATGCATCGACCTCCGGCCTGCTGGTGATGCCGTTCCTGCTGGCCACCGTGGCGGGCAACTTTATCGTCGCGTGGCTGGCGCCGCGCGTGGGCCGCATGCGCGGCATCCTGAGCGCCGGCTATATCGCCGGCGCGCTGGGGCTGATCGCACTGGCGCTGGTGACGCCGGCGGTGCCGCTGGCGGTGGTGCTGGCGGCGATGACGCTGGCCGGCGTGGGCCTGGGCATGACCATGGTGGCCACGCTGATGAGCGTGCAGAACGCGCTGGAGCGCCGCGACACCGGCGCCGGCACGGGCGCGCTGCTGGTGCTGCGCTCGCTCGGCAGCGCGCTGGGCGGGGCGCTCGCCGGCACGCTGCTGACGCTGGAATTCCGCCATGCGCTGGCGGCGTCGGGGGTCACGCAGGCGCTGGACCTCGGTGCGCTGCGCCACGGCAGCGAGGCCTTTGCGCAGCTGTCGCCGTCTGTGCGCGCGGTGCTGGCGGGCGGCGTGGAGTCGGGCTTCCACCTGCTCTTTGCCGCGGGCGCGGCGGCGGCGGTGCTGGCGCTGCTGATCGTGCGCCGCATGCCGGACCTGGAGCTGCGCGGCAGCGTCACCGAACACGCGGCCACGCTGGCGATGGACTGACCGGCGCGGCATCCGTCAGGCCGCCATCGGCGTAAACTACGCGTACCCGATACAGCGAGCCGACCACCGGAGCCCCGTCGCCATGATCCGTCGTCCCCTGCTTTCCAGCCTGGCTGCCGCCCTGACCCTGGCGGCGGCCAGCACCGCCCTGCTGCCGGCGCCGGTGCGCGCCGCCGACAAGCCCGCCGCGGCGCCTGCCGCGGGCGCCTGCCCCGCCTCGCTCAACTTCACCTTCCCGCGCCTGCAGGACGATGTGCCGCAGAACCTGTGCCAGTACGCCGGCAAGGTGGTGCTGGTGGTCAATACCGCCAGCTATTGCGGCTTCACGCCGCAGTACGAGGGCCTGGAGGCGCTGTACGCCAAGTACGGCGCGCGCGGGCTGGTGGTGCTGGGCTTCCCGTCCAATGACTTTTCGCAGGAGCCCGGCTCGCAGAAAGAGATCGCGGACTTCTGCTACAACACCTACGGCGTCAAGTTCCCGATGCTCGGCAAGTCGCATGTGCGCGGCAGCGATGCCAACCCGATGTACGCGCTGCTGGCAAAGCAAACCGGCACCACGCCCAAGTGGAATTTCTACAAATACCTGATCGGCCGCGATGGCCAGGTGGTGGCCAGCTATGGCAGCCGCACCAGGCCGGACGACAAGGAACTGGTGGCGAAGATCGAATCGCTGCTCGGCGCGCAGCGCTGAGCGAGCGATTCCGCGCGCGGCCGGGTTCAGTCGCGCACCAGCCCTTCGGCCCGCATCGCTTCCTGCACCGCCGGCCGCGCCGCAACGCGCGACAGGTACTGCTGCAGCGCCGGGTAGTCGTTGAGCGGCAGCTTCAGGATGCGGGCCCAGCCGACGATGGTGAAGCAGTAAGCATCCGCCACCGTGAACGTGTCGCCCATCAGGTAATGGCGGGTTTGCAGGTGCTGGTCGAGTTCGGCAAAGCGCCGGTGCAGCCTGGCCTTGCACTCGTCCTGCGTGCTCTGCGCGGTTTCCTTGTGCCACAGCCACGGGCTGAAGACCTTGTGCAGTTCCGTTGAAACCAGCGTGATCCAGCCGGTGGCTTCCAGCCGCTCGCGCGTGCCGGCGGCGGGCAGCAGCGCGCGTTCGGGCACCAGGTCGGCGATGTATTGCAGCAGCGATGCCGCCTCGGTATGGCGCGAGCCGTCGTCGAGCTGCAGCAGCGGCACGTAGCCGCGCGGGTTGATGGTGTAGTAGTCGTCGGTGCCGTTTTCAGGCTCGGCCAGCTTGTGGCGGAGCAGGTCGACCTTGGCCAGCGTGACCGGCAGGCCGGCTTCGCGCAGGGCGATATGGACGGCCATCGAGCAGACGCCCGGAGTGTAGTAGAGCTTCATTGCGATCCTGTGGTGGTTGCCTGGCCGCCACGCCATGCGGCGGCCGTGCAGGCAGTCTAGGATCGCCCCCCTTATGCAGCAATGCGCGTCCTTGCGGACGCGCATTGCAGATTTGCACACGGCTAGATTGCGCTCAGTCGAGCAGCTTTGCCAGCGCCGGCGGCAGGCCGGCATTGGGCTTGCGCGGCGGCCGCGCGAAGCTGCCCTGCGTGGCGCTGCCGGCGCGCAGGGCCACCAGCGATTCGCAATGCCGCACCGCGCTCGACACGCCATCCACCACCGGCACCGGGATGCGCCCTTGCAGCGAGCGCGCCAGTCCCGCCAGCGGCGCGCCGGCGACGATGATCACGTCGGCACCGTCCTGCTCGATGGCCTGCAGGGCCAGTTGCTCCAGCCGCGCGGCATGGTCTTCCTGCACGCTGCCGATATCGCGCAGCGGCTCCTGCAGCGAGCGCACGCTGGCCAGCCGCGACGACAGGCCGTTGGCCGCCACGCATTCGCGGTACCACGCCTGGATGCGGTGCGAGATCGCGATGATGGAGAAGCGCTGCCCCAGCAGGCAGGCGCTGGCCAGCGCGGCCTCGGTCATGCCGACGACCGGGACATCGAACAGCTCTTTCAGGCCGGCCAGGCCGGGGTCGCCGAACGCGGCGACCACCAGGCCGTCGAACTGGCCGGCGTGTTCCGCGGCGGCGCAGGCGGTGGCATAGCCGCCGACCAATGCTTCGAAGCGAGTTTCGATGTAGGCCACGCCGAACTGGGCGGTGGCCATCTTCAGCGTGGTGGTGGAGGCGGCAGTGCGGCGCGCCTCGGCTTCGATCAGCGCGGTGACGGATTCGCTGATATTGGGATTGACGATCAGGAGTTGCATTGGGAGATAGTGTTTGTCGAACAGCGAAAACAGCAAACCTGCACAGCTCTTCAGTCTTCAGGTCCGCAGGTCATCAACCAAGCATCGGCGCGCCCGCCGGCAGGAACTGCCCGCGTCCGGCCTGGGGTTCCTGGTACTGGCCATCGCGCACCAGCATCTCGCCGCGCGAGAAGCAATGCACCGGCCAGCCGGTCACTTCGATGCCTTCGTATGGCGTGTAGTCCACCGCGTGGTGCAGCGCGCTGTTGCGGATCTGCACGCGCTGGTTCGGGTCCCACAGCACGATGTCCGCATCCGCGCCGATGGCGATGGTGCCCTTGCGCGGATACAGGCCATACAGCCGTGCCGGCCGCCATGAGGTCAGCTCGACGAACTGGTGCAGCGACAGCTTGCCGCGCGCCACGCCGTCGAACAGCAGCGGCAGGCGCGTCTCGATGCCCGGCACGCCGTTGGGGATGTGCTCGAACGAAGGCCGCTCGCCGCCCGGCTGCTTGCCTTGCGGGTCGTCATAGCGGAACGGTGCATGGTCTGACGAGAACACGCTGAACACGCCATTGGTCAGCGCGCGCCAGACCGCGGCCTGGTTCTCGGGGTCGCGCGGCGGCGGGCTGCACACGCACTTGGCGCCTTCGTAGCCGTCGTCGCCGGGCAAGGCCATGTCGTCGGCGGTCAGGTACAGGTACTGCGGGCAGGTCTCGGCCAGGATCTGCAGCCCCCTGCCCTGTGCCCAGCGGATCTGCTCGATCGCTTCCTTGCCCGAGACATGCACGATCAGGATCGGCACGTCGACCAGTTCGGCAAAGGTGATGGCGCGGTGCGTGGCCTCGCGCTCCACTGCGGCGGGACGTGCCAGGCCGTGGAAGCGCGGTGCGATGCGCCCTTCCCCGACCAGCTTGTCGGTCAGCCACGAGATGCAGTCGGCGTTCTCGGCATGCACCATTACCAGCGCGCCGTTCTGCTTGGCGACGTCCAGCACCGACAGCATTTCGCGGTCGGACAGCTTCAGGTCGTCATAGGTCATGTAGACCTTGAACGAGCTGTAGCCCTTGCGGATCAGCGCCGGCAGTTCATCGGCCAGCACTGCCGGCGTGGGGTCTGCCACGATCAGGTGGAAGGCGTAGTCGATCACCGCGCGGCCTTCCGCGCGGCGATGGTAGTCCGCCACGGCAGCCTTGAGCGAAGCGCCCTTCTCCTGCGCGGCAAACGGGATCACGGTGGTGGTGCCGCCGCACACCGCGGCGCGCGTGCCGGTGAAGAAGTCGTCGGCCATGCGCAGGCCGTCGGGCATGGGCTGGTCGAGGTGGCAATGGCCATCGACGCCGCCGGGCAGCGCCAGCAGGCCATCGGCATCGATCTCGCGCGCGCCTTGCGGCAGCGCGTGGCCGAGCGCGACGATCTGCCCGTTGCGCACGCCGATATCGCAGCGGAAGCGGTCGGACGCAGTGACCACGTCCGCGCGCCGGATCACCAGGTCAAGGCTGTCGTGAGCGGACATCGGCTTACTCCACTTCGCGGAACAGGCGGCCCCAGCCGCGCAGCTCGCGCGTGTCCACGCCGCACAGGCGCAGCGACTTCCACACCACGGTGGAGATGGTGTCGTACAGCGGAATGCCGGTTTCGGCTTCAAGTTCTTCGGCCAGGTGCGCGGCGCGCAGGTTGGTGCAGAAGGTGGTGATGGCCTGCGGCTGGTGCTGGGCCAGGCCGCGCACCATCTCGCGGATGGTGTCTTCCTCGACCTCGGCGAAGCTGTAGTTCACATGCAGGTCCAGGTGGCTCTCCGCCACGCAGTGAAAGCCGCTGCGCTCGTAGTTGGCGATGATGCGCTGCTGCACGTCGTCCAGGTACGGCGTGGCCAGGCCGAAGTTGCGCGCGCCGGTCTTTTCCAGGATCTCGTTGAGCGCAAGCACCGAGGTGGTGGCCGGGATGCCGGTGGCTTCGGTGATCTGCTGGCACAGCGCCTCATCCTTGTCGAAGCCGAGCCAGCCGGAAGACGTGCCGTTCCAGGCGATGACATCGACGCGGGCATCGGCCAGCAGGCTGGCGGCGGCCAGGATCTTGTCCAGGTTGAACTGGCCCAGGGCCTGGTCGCGCAGCGAGATCTCGGTCACGGTGAAGCGCGAGAAATGCGCGCTGACGTTGGGCAGGCCGGCAACCATCGCGCTGGTGATGGGTTCGAGCGCAGTGTTGGAAGACGGCGTCAGCATGCCGAGGCGGATTTGCTTGGTCATTTTGCTTTTTGTCTCAGGAGTGGTTGCGAGGGCCGGGACATTGCCGGCCCTTTCGCGGGTTTTTCGGAGTTCGGTGATCCGACGGGTCTTCAGACCGGGATCTTAGTCTCGTAGTCGATGGCGGTGGAAGCCAGCAGCAGGCCGACGCCAGCCGCGGCGAAGAACATCAGCGCCAGGAAGTACGAGCCGGTGAACTGCACGATCATGCCGACGATGATGGGCACCGTGATGCCGCCGATATTGCCGCCCAGGTTCATCACGCCGCCCAGGAAGCCGATCTTGTTGCGGGTGCCGAGCATCGACGGAACGCACCAGAACAGGCCGCACCAGCGCAGGAAGAACAGCGTCGACGACAGCAGCACGACCACCACGATCGGGTCGGTGACGTAGGCCACCGAGAAGATCGAGACCGTGGCCACCACCGCGGCAATGCCGAACAGCGTGCGCATCACCACATTGGGCCGGCCGCCGGCTTCCTTCCACTTGTCGGCGATCCAGCCGCCGATCAGTTCGCCCACGAAGCCGCTGAAGAAGATGATGAAGCTGGCGCCGCCCATCTGCTTGATGTCGAAGCCGTGCACCTTGTTCAGGTAGTTGGGCATCCAGGTCAGCAGGCCGTAGAACACGGTGTTGAAGCACATCCAGCCGATCGCCATGCACCACACCGAGCGGTACTTGAAGAAGTCCAGCGAACGGCCCGACAGGTTGGCCGGCTCGGCGCGGTGTTCATTGGCCTGGGCTTCCTCGATGTAGCGGGCTTCCAGTTCGTTCACGCCGCGGTGCTCGCGCGGGGAGTTGCGCACGTAGTACCAGGCCAGCACGCCGGCCAGCACGGTGCCGACGCCGGCAACGATAAAGGCCAGGCGCCACGAACCCAGCGTGGCGATCAGCCACGTGATGATGATGGCGCCGAGCGCGGCGCCCAGCGGCGCGCCGCCGTCAAGCAGGGTGGCGCCGCGGCCGCGTTCGTTCTGGGTCATCCAGATCGCGTTGAGCTTGCCGCCGGCCGGGTAGATCGGCGCTTCGGCCGCGCCCAGGCCGAGCCGGGTCAGCAGCAGCGCGGTGGCGTTGGTGGTGAAGGCCGCCACGGCCTGGGCAATGCCCCAGAACACGGTGGCGCAGGCGATCACGATGCGCGGCTTGTACTTGTCGGCCAGCATGCCGCCCGGCACCTGCATCAGCGCATAGGTCCAGAAGAACGAGCTGAGGATCAGGCCCTGCATGGTGGGGCTGAGGTCGAACTCCTTGGCGATCAGCGGCATCGCCACTGACAGTGAGGCGCGATCGATGTAGTTGATCGCGATGAGGAACAGCATCATCAAAAAAATCTTCCAGCGAACGGAGGTCTTGGCCTCCGTGACCACTGTCGCCCGGCTTGTCGTCTGCATGACGGCGTCTCCTGTTTTAGTCCTTGGGTGAGGCAGTTCTGTTGGCGTTTTGCGCAACAGGCCGGAGTATAGGATACGTAATCTGTAATTACAACGCGTGTAAGTCATTGATTTTGCGATGTTGCGCATGCACAATTTTGGTATGTGGTAGCCTTGTCGTGGTGCATTTCCCCAATCTGGTGACGTCTGTGACACAAACGCTTTCCCAAACCACGCGCCTGCGCACGCTCGGCATGTCGGCCGAAATCGCCGCCCGGCTGCGCACCATGATCGAAGAGGGCGAACTGCCGCCCGGCGCGAGGATCGATGAACGGGCCTTCTGCGAGACCTTCGATGTCTCCAAGACGCCGCTGCGCGAGGCGCTGAAGGTGCTGGTGTCCGAGGGGCTGGTGCTGCACCGGCAGTACATCGGCTATCGCGTGGCGCCGCTGGACCTGGAGGAGCTGCGCGCCACCTTCGAGACCCTGCACGGGCTCGAGGCGCTGGCGGGTGAACTGGCCGCGCAGCGCCTGGGTGCGGCCGCCATGGCCAAGCTGGAGCGGCGCCACCAGGCCATGATCGATGCGCATGCGGCGGGCCGGCGCACCGACTATTTCCGCATCAACCAGGAAATCCACCAGCTGATCATCGACGGCGCCGCCAATCCGGTGCTGGCCGGCGTCTATGCCACGCTGATGAGCAAGGTGCACCGCGCGCGCGGTGCAGCCAATGCCGATACCATCCGCTGGCAGGAGTCGCATGAGGAACACGAGGCCATCATGGCCGCGCTGCGCGAGCCCGGCCGGCCGCGCCTGGCGCAGGTGCTGCGCGCCCACTCCGAGAACACCGCCAGGGAAGTCCTGAGCGTGGTGGCGCAGACCCTGGCCGAGGCCGGCGCAACCGGCGCAATCGGCGCCACCCTCAAGAAGTCCGCCTGAACAACCCCTGAAGATAACGACGACGATGAAACTGGTTCGAGTAGGCAACCCCGGCGCCGAGCGCCCGGGCATGATCGATGTGCAAGGCCGCGTGCGCGACCTGTCCGGCGTGGTGGCCGATATCGGCGCGTTGCAGCTGGCGCCGGCGGCGCTGGCGCGGCTGGCGCAGGTGGACCCCGCGTCGCTCCCGGTGATCGAGGGCGCACGCTTTGGCGTGCCCTGGAGCGGCGTCGGCAAGATCGTGGCGATCGGCCTGAACTATGCCGACCACGCCGCCGAGGCCGGCATGCCGCTGCCGGCCGAGCCGATCGTGTTCCTGAAGGCCAACAGCTCGCTGAATGGTCCCAACGACGTGGTGATGCTGCCGCTCGGCTCGGAAAAGACCGACTGGGAAGTGGAGCTGGGCGTGGTCATCGGCAGCACCGCGCGCAATGTCTCGCGCGAAGCGGCGCTGAACCACGTGGCCGGCTACTGCGTGGTCAATGACGTGTCCGAGCGCGAGTTCCAGATCGAGCGCGGCGGCACCTGGGACAAGGGCAAAGGCTGCGACACCTTCTGCCCGGCCGGCCCGTGGCTGGTGACGCGCGACGAAGTGCAGGACCCGCAGGCGCTGGGCCTGTGGCTGGAGGTCAACGGCGAGCGCGTGCAGAAGGGCAGCACCGCCACCATGGTCTTCGACGTGGCCACCGTGGTCAGCTATGTCAGCCGCTTCATGACGCTGCTGCCGGGCGACCTGATCGCGACCGGCACGCCGCCGGGCGTGGGCATGGGTTTGAAGCCGCCGCGCTTCCTGAAGGCCGGCGACACCATGCGCCTGGGCGTGGACGGGCTGGGCGAGCAGACGCAGCAGGTGGTGCCCTACGGCGAACTCTGAGGGCAGGGCAGTGGCATCGCGTCACCCATCGGGGTGACGCATGCCGGCAGCACTGCCGCGGGCTAATACGCGGTCCGCAATGGTTCCCCATCGATACGCTTTTACACAAAGCGTTTGGTTTCCATACAAAGCGTACGATTAGGGCAACAGTTCCGGTGCTGAAACGGGCCCGATTACATGGTTTTACAGGAATTCGCACGCTTGGCGTTTCGCTCGCGTTTTCTGCGTGAAATACTGGTTGTACAGGTTTCGCCAGAGAGCAAAACACCATGTCTGAGCACGCCCCCGAAATCGAGTCCTATCTCGGCACCACCCTCACGGCGTCCCCCACGTCACCACTCAAGCACCGGTACTGCGCGCTGGCCGACACCCTGGACAGCCGCGCCGAACTTGAAGTCATCCGGCGCAATATCCACCAGCATCCCGAACTCGCCTTCGACGAGGTCCGCACTTCGGGCCTGGTCGCCAGCCTGCTGGAGACGTGGGGCTATACGGTCACGCGCGGCGTGGGCGGCACCGGGGTGGTGGGCACCTTGCGCTGCGGTGACAGCGGGCACAGCGTGGGCATCCGCGCCGACATGGACGCCTTGCCGATCCACGAACGCACCGCACTGCCGTACGCCAGCGTCAATGCCGGCCGCATGCACGCCTGCGGCCACGACGGCCATACCGCGATCCTGCTCGGCGCGGCAAAGCAGCTGGCGCGCACGCGCAACTTTGACGGCACCGTGCACCTGATCTTCCAGCCGGCCGAGGAAATCGGCGCGGGCGGCGGCGCCGAGCGCATGCTGGCCGACGGGCTGTTCGAGCGTTTTCCCTGCGATGCGATCTTCGGGCTGCACAACCATCCGGGCGTGGAGCAGGGCACCTTCCTGTTCCGCTCGGGCCCCTTCATGGCGGCATGCGACACGGTCACCATCACCATCCGCGGCAAGGGCGGCCACGCCGCGCGCCCGCACCAGTCGGTCGACCCGATCCTGGTGGCAGGCAGCCTGGTGATGGCGCTGCAGTCGGTGGTCGCGCGCTATGTCGACCCGAACGAGACCGCGGTGGTGACGATCGGCACGCTGCACGCCGGCCACGCGCCCAATGTGATCCCGGACAATGCGCGCATGGAGATCAGCGTGCGCTCGTTCAACCCCGAGGTGCGCGCATCGGTGGAGAACCGCATCCGCCAGCTGGCCACGTCGCACGCCGAAGGCTACGGCGCGGTGGCCGAGGTCGACTATGTGCGCGGCTACCCGGTGCTGGTCAACAGCGAGCGCGAGACCGAGTTCGCGCGCCAGGTGGCCGAGGAGCTGGTCGGTGCCGGCAAGGTGGTGGACCAGGCCGCGCGCATCGCCGGCAGCGAGGACTTTGCCTACTTCCTGCAGCAGCGCCCGGGCTGCTTCGTGCGGCTGGGCAACGGCGCCAACCAGCCGCTGCTGCACAACGCCGGCTACGACTTCAACGACGAGAACCTGACCGTCGGCGCGGCCTACTGGACGCGGCTGGTGGAGCGATACCTCGCGAGCTGACCGCCATGGCGCCCCCGCTCAGCGGAAGAACGCGCTTGGCGGCACGCCGAACTGCCGCCTGAACATGGTCGCAAACGCGCTCGGGCTGTCATAGCCCAGGTCCAGCGCCACATCCACCACCTTGCTGCCGGCGGCCAGCTTCTCCAGCGCCGCCAGCAGGCGCGCCTGCTGGCGCCATTGCCCGAAGGTCATCCCGGTTTCGCGCGCAAAGCGGCGCTGGATGGTCTTGGGGTCCAGCCCCAGCCGTGAACCCCAGTCCGCCAGCGTCAGCGCCGTATCGGGCGCGCCGGTGATGGCATTGCAGATCTGCCGCAGGCTGTCATCGGCCGGGCGCGGCAGGTGCAGCGGCAGCGAGGGCACCAGCATCACTTCATCGAGCAGCAGCCGCATCAGCCGCGCGCCGCGCGTGCCGGGAGCGTAGGGCAGGGGTATGTCGATCGCCGCCAGGATCAGCTCGCGCAGCAGCGCGGAGATGCCCAGCACGGTGCAGCGCTGCGGCAGGTCGGGCGCGGCATCGGGGCGGATATAGGCGGTGCGCATCTGCACCCGGCCGACCATGCGGATCCAGTGCGTGGTGCCGCCCGGCATCCACATGCCGCGCGTGGGCGGCACGATCCACTGGCCTTCGGTGGTGGCCACCACCATCACTCCGTGCACCGCGTGGATCAGCTGCGCGTGCGGATGCTGGTGCGGGTTGGTCACGTGGCCGGGCAGGTAGTCGGCGGCCATGGCGGTGACGGGCAGGGGGCTGCGGTCGAAGCGGACGTAGGGCGGGGGATCGGTGTAGGTGTCGCCCAGCGCCAGCG
>NZ_JBYSZW010000069.1:0-38274 GCF_058787575.1 Cupriavidus sp. FW305-3-2-15-C-LB2 | reverse complement strand
CGAACACCATGCGCACGGCGCGCTCGCGGACCTCGGGGGAAAACTTCACTGACTTCCTCATGGCTCCATTCTCTCAAAGATTGGAGCCTCCTCAAAATCCGGGGCGGTTCAGTTGCCCTCAATCCGGCAACCTTTTAAATCGATAGATGGCAAAGTACTTGGCTGTTCCAGTAGGAACCAGTCCTATTCTCAGGCTCATGTGGACTTGCATACCTCGTTCAAGAATGAGGTCTCCAGAAGGATCTAAATACAGTGTGACGACCGAGGTGGAGCGATTTGGTCCATACTCAGATCGCCCGCCGTCGCTTGCCCCTCCCCACGAAATTATTCCATTCGCACCAGTGCATACAAATCTCCCCTTGTCTTCAAAGGATGAAACATACTCAATCGACTTTCCATTCTCATAACGCAAATTGAGTTTTGCAATACGGCTTGCCATTGTCACGATTGCGTAAGTAGGGGAGGCGTACCGGCCCTCGCTTGATCGGGACGCAGCTAGCACCTCCCGCGCTTGATGATTGTCCCGAAAGGGAAAGACGTTTGAAAGTCGCCATTTCCGCGCTGCTTGTTGTGCTGTTGCATCCCCTTCTACGAGTTCACCAATCCCTTGATACCGCCCACTTAAATTCGGGCATTCTACGGCTGCGTACTCAGCCGGATCGAGATTATTGCCTCCGGCGCCGGGGTAATTCGGCGGGGAATGAAGACAAGCAACGCAACCAAGCGTCATTACCACGATACACAACTTAGCTCGCGTCATTTTTTCATCTGTTGGATGCAGTGCCTGATTGAAAAAAACTGGCCGACCGTCTCATCCCCTGACTTTGGCAGCCGCGGATCTGATCTGGCAGACATCTTTATCTCCTATGCATCCATCTAGAAATAGCATTGCCATCTTTATTTAGTACGCAAGCCCATCACAATGCCAGCTTCTCTCAATGACTCAGGCCAATTTATGTGCTGCCTGTCGATCACGAAGACCAATAACTCGTAGGCGACTCCATACTCTCCGTGATCTAAACATTCGGAGATGTCCAACCTGTCCACACTTGGTATTCGGTCACCTACTTGCGCCAGCGCCTGACGAAGTAAAGACTCGATAGTCGTGTACTGATTCGGATCCGTTGTCATTTCTGGGTTCATCGGCACATTTATTGGAAGGATGATAGCGATTCCGTCCTTCTTATCGGATTTATGACTACTCGGCTATCCTTCGCGATCCAATGGGGATGTAAAAGGCCGCCCTTCATCGGATTCGCTTGAACCGATATCTTGCAAAGTGTTTGGTCGTCCCAGTTGGAATAGCGCCAAGCAATATGCTCATGTGAATCTGCGTGGACTTCTCATAGATGAGATCGCCACTCTCGTCGAAGTAAAGCATAGCCATTGAATCGGATGTATTCGGCCCGAACTCGGAACGACCACCCTTGCTCGAGCCACCCCAGGCTATCTTTCCCTCAGCCCCAGTACAAACGAAGCGCTTCTTGTCTTCAAAGGAGAACCGCTGAATTTCAGATTTTCCGTTGGGGTATGTGAATCTACTTTGAAAGCTACGCTCACTGAGCCGTGACACTTCTCCATATTTTGGGTATTGGAATCGTCCCGCCTCAGACTTAGAAGCCTTGTCAATTGCAGACACCTCTTCCGCACTCACAAATGGGAATACATTGTCTAAGCGCCTAGTTCTTGCCCAGCCTTGCGCAGTGGCATCACCGTCCAGAAGCTCTCCTCTCCCCTCATACTGACCAGTCAAATCAGGGCATGCTGCATCAACATGGTGAGATGGGTCGATGTTCTCACCGCCCGCACCGGGATAGTTTGGGGGAGAGTGGAAGCAGCCCGAACAGGCGATGGCTAACAGGAGAACGACGAATTTCACTCCACTCATTTTGCATCCTTCGATTGCTGGCTCTGATTGCGAAATGCAGACCAGTCCAGGCCGTATTGATTGAGCAATGTCACTCCAGCGAACGGCGCTGCCAGTGGGATGTCGATATCAGTCTGGAGTTCGAACATCATTCGCTGAAATCTTGTCATCCCTTCCTTTAGATTTCCTAAACTATCGTATGCAGTCAAACTCCCTAGATAGTCATGTGGCCCAGCAAATGACTCCAACAGCTTGTCCCTGAATGTACCGGGAGGATAGGGGTTCTCAGCGAGGGTACCTGATAGCCCTTGGAATCCGCCGGTTAGACCTCCCTCCTTATTTAGGGCTTCGATCAGAGTCCATTTGTCATTCGTGTCCGGGTTGATTCCAGTTCCGGTAAAGTCCCAAGCGCCATCCGGTCTCTCAACAACGGTTCCATACTTTCGCAAATCGTCAGCGCTAACGCGCGTTCCGGCAAGCTTCACACCGTCTCCGTCAATGCCAGAACTAGGCCCAGTATCGTTCGACACCAGTCTTCCATTTTCATCCCTAGTATCGAAGACGCCGCTGAATCGCCGCGAAGACTCAATTTGGTCCTGGCGCATCGCATCTGCCGCCCATGCGACAGCAGCCGTCGCAAAGCCCGTCATTGCCCCCGACCTACAGTCGCCCCCTTGTATCGCAGCCGCGCCGCAACCGGCGGCGCCAGACGTGAGCAGCCGTTCAACGCCGTACTTGGACCCAAAGTATCCAGTTAGACCCCCGGTCACTGCCCCTGCGATACCTGCAGTCACCAACTTATCGAGCTTGATCTTGCCAGTCATGCCAAGCTGAATGGCCGTGCTGGAAGCAATACTGCCTAAGGCCCCGGCAATGGCCAGGTTTGCCATACCTCCGGCTGCAAATACCGAACTCGCCAGAATCCCGCCGGCAGCTGCCGCTTCCGCGAAGGATCCCGTAGCAATCAATGCGGCCATACCAGCCTCGGCTGCGGCCAACTGTGCCGTAGCCACGGCAGCCGCCGCGGCGCCAGCGGTCACCACTGCAAGCGCCACGGCCGCCACCATCGCCACGATCTGCCCCAGCGGCCCAAACCCCTTCTTCTCCTTGATGAACTCCTGATGGATGTCATCGCTGACCGTGCCCTCGGTATAGTTCAGCCCGAGGTTGGCTTTGAGCTCGGCCACCAGCGCCTTGGTGGCATCCGCATCCACGCTGCCGTCAGCGCGCATCACGCGGAATGCATCGTTGACCGCGTTAATGCTGTCGGCCTCGATGTCCATGTGCATCGCGGTCATGAACCCGCCTGACTGCACCACCGTGCCGGTGACTACATTCCAGCCACCCTGTACTCGGTAGGCCGAGGTGCCGATGTCGACCACGTTAGGTGAGTTGTCGATACTGCCGGCCTTCACCTTGAGGGTGTCGCCGGCCATGACCTGGCCGCTGTTGCGGATCTGTCCCGCAAAGTCGAGGCTGACGTTGTCGCCGGCGATGGTGCCGCCGGTCGGCTGGGTCAGCAACTGCGCATAGCCATCGGGGAGATAGACCTGCGGTACCAGCGCAATGACGCTCGGGCACACCGTGCTCGCGACGCTGTTGCAGCTCGGATCAGGCACCGCCTGTTGCACATACCAGAGCAGCGGCTTGTCGAGTTCGTTGATTTGCTGCTGCGTGAGCGCCGTGCCCAGCGCGATGCTGTGCTCCTTGGCGTATTCCGCCGCATTCTTGTAGAGCACCAGCTTTTGCTGGTCGGTCACGGAGAGCTGGTATTTGTTGTCCCAGGCGAGGCCGTTGATGAAGGTGGCCTGGCCGGTCTGCTGTAACGCAGCCTGCTGCAGCTTCTGGCCCTCGGTGTAGGGGTCGTAGTAGAACGACAGATTGCCCGGGCGGAGCTCCGGCGGCAGTTGCTTGAGCAGGCTGTCCGGCGTCACGCCGGCGAGCACTGCCGTCGCCGGGCTCAGGCTCACGTATTGCACCCGATCGCTGTTGGCCGTTGGCCCGGTCACGGGGTTGCCGCGTAGGTTGGCATTGAAATGCCAGTTCACCGCTGCGGCCCCAGGCGTGGTCGGGTCGTTGGGCGTGACTACGATGACCGGATTGAACTGCCAGGGCTGGGTCGGGTCGGCCACGGGCGTGCCCGGCGGCAGCGAGCCGGCCGGCACCGGCGCGGGTCCCAGCGGAATGACCTGCTTCGGGGTGGTGGATGGCGGCGTCGGCTGGGTAGCGCTGGTGTAGCCGTTCACCAGCGCGGCACCGGTCAGGTCGACCGTCGCGCCCATCAGGTTGCCAGTATTCAGCACCCGGCCAGCCGAACTGACGGACAGCGTATTGCCTGCCTGGATGCCCGATTCCAGACTGCCGATTGCGGCTGTGCCGCTAGTGTCGTGCCAGCGGTCGCCGAATCTGCGTTTCTCCTGCCAGCGTCCCACCCAATCGGCGTTAAGCGCAATGCTGCTGTTGTCGACCGGGCCGGTCATGCTGACCGTGGCATCGCGCCCGGCGGCGATCAGGGATCCCTTGTTGGTCAGGCTGGTGCCAGACAGATAGACATCACGGGCGGCCTGAATCACCCCGGCCGGGCCCGCGGCTGTGTCCTCGTCCGCCCCGCACTGACTGTTGCCGTAGGTGCCGCCAGGGTTGCAGCCGGAGGCATAGGACGGGTTTTGCCCGCCGTAGCTCTTGTGCAGCTTGACCGGGTCCATGGTCTTGTTGACCAGGGTCGGCGCGGTGATCGACACATCGCCCTGCAGCGACTGAATAGCGCCTGACTGGTTGGTCACGGTGCTGGTGGCCTTGAGCGTGACATCGCCCTGCGCGGCCAGCGTACCATTCAGGTTCTCGATGCTCGCGGCGTTGACGGTCAGAGACTGGCCCGCTGCGATGGTGCTTGGGTTCTGCTGCCACGCGATCGTATCCACGCGCGGGTTGTAGTCGCCCGGGCAGTCAGGGGCGCCCGCCACGCAGCCGGGTGTGCTCTTCACTTTGGCACTGTAGGCCCCTTGGTTGGTAAAGGTGCCTGGTGTCGTGATCGTGACCGTGCCCACTGCGGCAAAATCCCCGGCATTGGTCAGATCCCCGCTGCCTGCCAGGCTCAGGTCACCCCCGGCCAGGATCTGGCCAGCCTTGCCCAGTTGATAGCTGGCGGTGGACTGGGTCAGGGCGCCACTAGTGCCAGTTGCCAGGCTGACCGGCGACCACGGAGGCGGCGCCGGGCAGCTGTCGCAGCCGTCCATGCTGGGCGGCAAGCCGAAGACCAGCGGACCCGACTCCGAAAACTTCGGCCCGGAACGGGTTTCAGCGTAATTGCGCAGTTGTGCCAGGAAGGCAGACAACTCCCCCTGATTGACGGTGTCGGCCACGCTGCTCACCAGCGTGGCCGAACGGCCGTTGTCGAGGCTGTCCACCTTGAGCGTGACATCCCTGGACGCCGAGATGATGCCCCCCTTGTTGGAGAGCGACGCTGCGCTGAGGTCGAGGCTGCCGCCGCTGATGATCTGGCCGGCGGTGCCGTCGGTCTGGCTGACGATGGTGCGATCGACGGTCGGCACGCCAGCAATGCCGGGCAGGCTGGCCAGGTATGGCACCGCCGCCGGATCGATGTTGGCAGGCAGAAGGTGCCAGTAATAGCCTTCCGAAGCCGAGCCCTCGGCCCCGACATAGATTCGCTCCGGACCAAATGCCAACGGTACGCTGCCATCGGGCTCGCGCAGTACATCGGCAAGCGTGATCGGCTGCGTCGGGCCAAGATCATAGGCCGCGCAGGTGTCGCAGTTGCCTCCGGCCAGCCATGGCTGGTAGCTACCGATGATGGTCGAAGACAGCAATGCATCGTTCGTGACCTTGCCGGTAGTGCTGCCCGCGTCGACCGGGGCCGTCCGGTCATTGATGACCGAAGCGGCAGCGATGTGCACGTTGCCCTTGGCGCCCAGCACACTGCCGAGGTTGTTGAGCGTGCCACTGATGTCGAAGCGCAGATCGCCGCCGGCCTGCGTCGTGCCGCCGCGGTTGTCGTAGTCGCCGCCGGTCACCACCACTTTGCCCAGGGCCTCGACAGTCCCTGCGTTGGCGACGTTGCCGGCGAGCGTCAGGCCACTATTGGCATGGATTACGCCGGTGTTGCTCAGGTTGCCCGCCGACAGCGAGACATTGCTGCCACCCACGATCTGGCCGCTGTTGTCCAGCGCGCCGCCGGTGGCCAGTGTCAGGTCGCCTGCCTTCTGGATCGTGCCGGTGTTCGTGATGCCCTGGCTCGCTGAAAGTACGACGCTGGTGCCAGGCACATCCCACGTGCCCGTATTGCGGATCGCCAGCGCGGCGAGCGTCAGAACGCCGTTGGCGTTGAGCGTCCCGGTGGCCGCCCCCGACGGGTCGAAGGTCTGGTTCGGGGTGTTGAGGGTCAGGTCGTTGCCCGCAAGCAGCTGTCCGGCAGCGTTATGGAAGCTGCCGTCGGCCCCGGTGACCGTGAAGGTCAGATCGCCCGTGGTCGGGCTTTTGCCGGAAAGGTCGCCGGCAAAGACGGTTCCGCCCTGGTTGCTGGCAAGCGCCGCGGTCGTGACGTTCAGGCTTTGCGCACCGACCAGCAGGCCTTTCGCATTGTCCAGGCCGTTGGTGGCATTCACCGTGACGGCCTGGGCGCCGAGCGTCCCGCGGTTTGTCAGATCCGCAGCCGTGACGCTGGCCACGTTACCTGTCAGCGTTCCGGTATTCGAGACCGTGCCGCCATCGATCCGCAACTGCTGCACTGCGACGGCTGTGCCCTGATTCGCAATGGTGGCGCCTGCCAGCTTCAAGTTGGCCGCCTGGGTGTCTCCAGCCAGCGTCAGGCCGTTGGTGGCCGATGCGTCGAACGTGCCCTTGATGGCGTTCGCCGTCTCCGGCGCGGAACCCACTTTGATATCGGCGCCGCGCAGGATCGCGTCACCGCCGACCCAGTCGAGGCCAGCCACGCTGAGTGTCTGCCCCGCGCTCGCGCTCAGGTTGCCACCGGCCTGCACGCTGCCGGTAAGCGTGGCGTTCCGGCCCGCAGTCACTGAGGCATCGCCGATGCTCACGAGCGCACCGCCGACCGAAGCAGACCCGCCGGTGGCGCGGATCGCGGTGTTGCCGCGGCTGGAGATGCTCCCGGCTATGTTGGCGTCCTGCCCCGCCGTGATGGTGGCATCGCCGTCGGCGGTCAGTGCGCCGTGGATGTTGGCGCTGCCATCCGAGGCCGTGATGGTCGCGGCACCCGCGCTCTGGGCCTTGCCGCCCACAGTCACGTGCTGCGCAGCGGTCAGGGTCAGGTCGTGGTTGCTGCCGATCTCGCCGCTGGTCGTGATGCTCCCGGCCTGCGCCGTAACCTGGATGGGGCCGGTGGCCAAGACCTTGCCGCCGAGATCCGCGTCGGTGCCCGCCGACACGGTCAGCGTTCCGGGCGACACCACATTGCCAGTTGTGGTCACGCTGCCGGTGATGCCGGTCAGCGCTACATTGCCGCCGGTACTGCCCGCTGCGCCGTTGATGGTGAGATTGCGCCGGCCGGAGAGGTTCAGGTCACCGGCAGACACCGCACTGCCGTCGATGGTGGTATCGCGCGCCGCGTTGAGCTGGATCGCGCCGGGCGAGGTGACGTCGCCGCCCAGGCGGATGTCGCCAAGGCCGTCGTCACCCGTGGCCGAGACCGTGATCTGGCTACCGGAAACGGCACCGCCCACATCGACGCTGCCGCCCGCGGCAAGCTTCACGGCTTCCTGCGCCTTCACGCTACCCGCGCCGTTGATCGAACCGCCCGCAGAGACGGTGACGCCCTTGCCGGATTCCAGCGTACCGCCAAGCGTCGCATCCCGGCCAGCGTTGACCGTGTAGCCGCCTTCGCCCTGGCCGTTGCCCGTGGCTGTGACATCGCCTGCGGCGTTGAGCGCCACCGCCTGCCTGGCATAGGTGTTGCCCACCTTGAGGTTGCCGGCCGAATCGATGGTGAGATGGTTAGCCGACGCCGCGAGATTGCCGTCTGCGCGCACGCCCAGCCCGGCAGCGGTACTGATGATCCGGATCTGGCCGGCGGTCATCGCGCCGAAGGCCGTGGCATCGATGGCGAGGCCATCGGTGACGGTCGTGTTGCTGGCGGCGTGATTCGGGCCGGTGGCCGTGGTGGTGAACGTGCCGTTGACCGGCGCCACAATCTGTCGCCCGGCCACGAGATTGATCTGGTTGCCCGCGTACAGCGCGGCATCGACCCCGATCGTATCGGCGATCAGGTTGATATTGCCGACGGTCCCCTCGATGCCAACGCCATTCGGATTGCCTGGGGCGGGATTGGCGATCTGCACGCGTCCGCCCTCCACAAGGAAGCCCGCGGCAGCCGCGGCGTCGAAGCTGGTCGCCGCGCCAGCACTGGAGAGCCATTGTGGCGTGCCGGTCGTAAGTGTGACCTGCGTGGTGTTCGTAAAGCCGGCCCCGCTGGTATAGACACCGCCGGGTGCGGCAACGACAAGCCCGGCAGGCGCCCCGAAGACTTCCACCGTGCCATTGATCTGTGCCGGGGTCTGGCTGGTGACCTGGTTGATGATCAGGTTCGCCGGGCCGCTGGTGGCCAGGTTCGGGTTCGCGCCGACCTGGCCACCAAGGAAGGTGCCGCCCCCGGTGGTGCTGTTGTTCATGATCAGGCCGACCGGGTCCACCACGAACGCGCGATACTGGTTCAGCGAGATGCCCTGGGCATTGGGCGTCGTGATTGTCACGGTGGGGACGCCACCCGCAGGCGCGCCGGGCCCGGAAGTCGCGCCGATCGATGGCGTAAAGCGCACCGGCGCGTTCGGATCGGTAATGGGCGCGGCATAGGCCGCCACCGGGCCAAAGCTCACTGTGACCGGCAGATGGGCAAAGGCCCAGCGCAGCAGCCCCTGGCGCACCGCGCCGCTATGCACCGCCAGCGCATCTGTTGCCACCGCCCCGGCCGCGAGCACGCCGGCGGCTTGTCTGGCCTGCTGCAGGCTGACCTGCACCGGGCCGACCCACATCACCACCGCCACCAGGCCGGCCAGCCCCCGCGCCAGCATGCTGCGGCGGCCGCGGTCCGCCAGCGACACTGCGGCCGGCTCGGCAGACGGCAGGCCTGCCGGCATCGCATAAACAGCGGGGAAGCCCCTCGAGGTGGCAGGGAACAGCGTGGCCTGGCGGTCGCGATACATGGCAAATCCTGACGATGCTTGACGGCTTGTTGGTATGGCGTCGGGGTGGCGGCTGGCGTTGCCCGCGCTCTACTGGCCGGTCACTGGGTGATCTTTGCCTTGGCCAGCAGTTGGGTGACCAACGCGGCGGTGGCGCGCTCGAGCGCCTGTGCCTGCAACGCCTGCTGAATGCCGGGCTTGACCGTGTCGTAGGCGGGCACCTGGGTCGGACGCGCCTCGTCGACCTTCACCAGGAAGCTGCGGTTGTTCCAGGCAACAGGCTCGGCGCTCACGGCACCGGCCGGCAGGCTGGCAATGGCCTGGGCGATCGGCAACGGCAGGTTCTGCGTCTGGCCTTCCTGCACGGGCAGCTTGAAGCTGACCCAGTCCATGGCGCCGCCGCTGGCCTTTGACGGGGCGATGCTCACCGCCTGAGCCACCTTGGCGAAGTCTTCACCGCCCTTGATGCGTGTAAGGGCTGCATTCGCGGCGGCCGGATCGGCCACCTCGATCAGGCGCGCCTTGTACTCCTTCTCGCCAAGGCTCGCGACGATCGTGTCGTAGCGCTCGCGTACCTGCGCGTCGGTCACCGGAGCCGGCTTGATGTGGTCCTTCAGCCAGGCTTGCGTAAGAATCTCGGCTTTTGCGTCGCGCAGTGCCTGCTGTACCTCTGGTCGGGATTCCAGCCCCTTGTCCCTGGCCGCCTCCTGCCGGAACAGCTCGCGCGCGATCAGCTGTTGCTTGATTGCGTTACGCGCCTGCGGCGTGTCGGGCAGGCCCGATTGCTGCAGCACGGTCTCAACCTGCGTGTCGGGAATGGCGACACCGTTGACCGAGGCCGCGTAAGCGGTGTGCAGGCCGAATGCGAGCGCCGTGGTGGCGACGAGACGTGCGAAGTTGGTTTCCATTGGAATGTCCTTGTTAGTACGACCAGTTGAGCGTTGCCAGCAGCAACGCCCGCTTAGATCCGAGGTAGTTGGGTTGGGCGAGCGGCACGCCGACGAGCAGCTCGCTGCTGAAGGTCTGGCGCGCCCATCTGGCCGACAGGCGCACGCCGGCACCAGTGCCAGCCACGGACTGCCAGCGGCGCGTGGCGACGTATTGGGTGCGGCCGCCGTCGATAAACAGATACGGCTCCATGCGGATGCCAGCCAGCGCCGGCGCGTTGGCCCAGACGAGCTCATTGCGCAGGTAGGCGCCGCGATCGCCCGCGATCACGCCTTCACGAAAGCCCCGCACCGTGCTCATGCCGCCGGCAAAGATCTGCTCCGAGCCAAACAGCGCCACATTGGTCCACTGCCCGACCAGCTGGGTCCGCCACGCCAATAGCGCCCTGTCGAACGCCCGAGGCAAGGGCAGTTGCAGCGTGGCATTGCCATCCAGCTTGGTGAACTGCGCGTGGGCCTCGTCGGGCCGGATGTCGGCGGGATCGCGCGTGGCATTGGCTGATGGCAACCCGCGCGAGACACCGAACTCGGCCGTGCCATAGCCAGGCTGACCGTTGGCCGCAAAGCGCCGCAGCCCGCTCCAGGCCGCGCGCAGTACGGTGAGCCTCTGTGGATCGAGCTGCAGGTTATTGATCTCGCGCTCGCTCTTGCGGCGGGTCACGGTCACGTCGAACGCCTGCCTTCCGGCCTGACTGCGCGTGAGCACATAATTCCAGCCAAGGGTGTGGCCGAAGGTGCGGCCATAGAGCAGGGCGGTGTCGCCGATCGCGTTCTGGTATTCGGAGACCGAGCCGGTGTAGCTGACGGTGTGGTAGCCGAACGGCACCGCCGCCGAGATGATCGCGGCGTTGGTATCGACGGTGCCAACGTAGCTGCCGGACAGGGCTTCCTGGAACCCCAGTGCATTGTCGGCATCGATGCCGAGGCGCGTGCGCGAGATGCCTGTGCTCTTGCTGCCGTAGTTGTCGACGCCCGCATTGAAGCGGAAGCGATCGCCGGGCTGGTTGGCGAGCGCCACGACGGAACTGCCCGGCGTCTGCCCCGGCAGGATCTGCAACTCGGCCCGGTTGCGGCGCAGGCGGTTGAGTTGATCAACCCCTTGCTCCAGGTCCGGCAAGCGCAAGGTGTCGCCCGGCGCGGGGAACTGCCAGCCGGTGCCCGCATCGGTCAGCCAGCCGCCGCCGACGGTGTCGAACAGGCTCGCCTCGGACGGCCGGATCGCGCGGTCATTCAGGCGAATCGATTCGATCTTGCCCGGGACGACGGTCACCACCAGCACGCCGCTGGCCAGGTTCTGTTCGCCCAGGTAAGCACGGGTCGTGATGTAGCCGCGAGCAACAAAGGCCTCGGTGAAGCGGCGCAGCAACAAGTTGATGCGGTTGGTGCCGAGCGCGTGCCCGACAAATGCACCGGTGATGGCCTCGATCTCCGTGTCGGACAGTACGGTATTGCCCTGCACGGCAATCCGGTGGATCTCGAACGTGGCCGAGGTCTCTGGCACTGCCTCGACCGGCTGCTCGGCCGGAATGGTCATAGGTGTATCGATCTTCACCGGCGGCTGCGTGGCCTCGCGCTCCAGCTCACGCTGGCGTTGCTCGCGCAAGAGGCGCTGGGCAGGGTCCTCGGGCGCAAGTTGTGGCAGGACGGGGGGCACCTGCGCGAGTGCGGCAGGGGCGGCCACCGCAATGGCCGCCCAGGCCAGCAGGCGGAAACGGGCGCTTGCGTGCATACGTGGGTACATGGGCATCGCTTACCGCCAGAACCAGGACGTGAGCCCCAGGTGGTTCTCGATGGTGACCGGATCGCGCTGGCGCGGGCGAGAGACCGTGCTGGCGCCGGCAATGGCCACGTCGCCGTCAAAGCTGCCGCCATCTGTCACGGTGTCGCCGGAGATGCGCGTATGCCCGGCAGCCATCCAGCTGCCGCCAACGTCCATCGCATAGAGGCGCGCCCAGGTGTCGCCGAAGAAGGCCTTGAAGCCGCGATCGCGGGCAATGGCCGAGTAGCCGGTCACGCCGCTGGCAGTGGTAATGGGTGCATCGACCTTCAGATTGCCCAGTGCCAGCACGCGCCCGCCTACGTTGGCGGCCATCTTGCCCGCGGTAATGTCGATGTCGCCGCCGGCCGACAGCAACCCGCCGGTGACAGCGGTGGTGGACGAGGCCGACGTGCGGCAGACAATCAGGCAAGAGCGGGAATAGTGCGCGCTGCCAGTGGTGATGCCCTCAGTGCGGAAAGTCTCGATGGCGCGGATGTTGATCGGGCCGTTGTTGGCATAGATCTCGCCGCCGGTGTTGAGCACATTGCGTCCAACGAGGGTTGTGCCCTTGTCGGAGAGCAGATAGGCCGTCTGGCCGGGTCGGTCGGAATCGCCGTAGTCCACATCGAAGCTGCTGCTGCGCTTCTTCAACACCAGCCAGCGCGTGCCGGACGCATTGGCAATGCTCGGCGTGCCGCCGTTCACCGCGTCGGTCTTGGTGATCGCATTGACCACGTCGCCACTGGCCTGCACGTCCAGGTAGCCATTGGAGAGCATGCGGGCATAGCGGTTGACCACATCGCCGCCGGCGCGTACCACCACATCGTCGGCAGCGCCGAAGAGAATGCCCAGGTAATCCGGCATCGACGTGTTGAGGACGGACCCGCCGGCGCGCACCGTCACGGCGCCGGCTGACAGTGGCTCGCCCAGGATGCGAGTCCGGCCCTGAATCAGTCCGCCGCTACTGGTCACGTCCCCATCGGCCTGCACCAGTACACCGCCGCCCCTGGCGATCAGCGTGGATTGCCGTGCGCCCGAATCGATCGCCACGGTGCCAGCGTGCAGGCGCACATCACCGGCGGCCAGCACATCGCTGTCAGTCTGTGCATATCGCCCGGTGGCATCGATGGCGACGGCGGCGCCAGAGGACTGCAGGCGGCTGTCCCGCAGCGTCAGGTTGGCCGCGTTGACACTCGTGCCCGACACGCCGTCAACATCCGCCGCGACAAGCGTCGCATTGCCCGCAGTGATGCCAACCGTGCCGGCAGCGGTAAGCGAGGACCGATTGGCGCCCGCAGCGGTTGTCAAGGTCGAGCCCTTGATCAGGAGGTTGCCGCCGGCATTTGCCCGGGCGCCGGTCAGGGCGATTCCCGCGCCGGCATCGAAGAGACCAATGCCGCCGCTGGCGCTAAGCGTTGTGTCGGTCAACCGCACCGGCTGGCTGTGCACCTGGCCCGAGGCGCCGATCACCAGGTCTCCGGCCGTGCCCGTACCCGCCGCAAGCGTGCTTCCCGTCAGATTGACCCGATCCGAATCGACCTGCAGGTGGCGCCCGGCACTGATGTTGCCGGCACCAGCCAGGCCGCCGCTGCCGATCAGCACATCCTGTTTGGCCTCGATGCGGCCAGAGGCCAGTTGCAGGTCACCGGTGCCGGAGACCAGAAAGTCGCCCGCGGTCGCATACGCCGCACCGGCGTGGCGCACCCCGGCGCCCTGATCGGTCACCATCAGCTCGATCCGGCCGGAAGTGAGGCTGCCCGCATCGGTGATGTCGAGCGCGATGCCCTGGCCAGGATTGACGGCAGGAGCGGAGTATTTGATCCATGGATGCTCCTGCCTGGGATCGTTGTCCGTGGGGGACAGACTCGTGTCGATCTCTGCCTCGCTGATGCCGGCGACCGCGCGAAGACGCGCGGTCGGATCGCTGTACAGGTTCTCCACCTTTCCACCGATACGGATCTGCCTCGCAACCAACTCCAGGCTCAGCAATGCCCCGGACAGTCCCTCTGGACCGACGTCAATCGTGCCCTGGGCCGTGCTGATCTTCAGGTTGCGTTGCAGCCGGCCGTTGTCGAGCGTGAAATCCTCAGGCTTGACCTGGCCGGTGGTAATAGCCAGATGCCCTGCATTGCTCACCGTCACCCCATTGATGGATATGCCATTCGGGTTCGCTATGACCACATTCGCGCGCTGACCCAGCACGGAAAGCGGTCCTTCCAGCAATGACGGGTTGGTGCTGGTGACCTGGTTCAGGATGGTGCGGGCGCGGGCGGCATTGTTGTCCAGATCGACACCGGCGCGATGGACGTTGAACTCGCGGTAGGTGTTGGTGGAAACACCGCCCATGGGATTGGCGATGCCGACGGTGATGCGGCCATTGGCGCCGGTCGTGACCGCGGTGACGGTGCCACCGTCAGGGATGACACCGGCGGCCAGCGCGGTCGAAGCCATTGATGCGGCGGCGAGTCCCAAGGCCGTGATGCAGGGCAAGGCTCCGAGGGCACGCCCTATGGTTCCAGCTTGATTTGTAGTTGCCTGTTTGTGATGCACTGACCGCGCTCCCGACTTTCTGAGTGAGCACGGCCTGGATTCCTGGTGGCTGCGGACATATATCGATTACACCGTGGCGTCCGTAGCGCTATTCGCCGCGCCAAGTTTGGGGCGACGATAACAAGCGGAATTTAGGGCGGATATAGGACGCCTCCGAAGCTTTACGGGAATTTACATTCCGTTGTGTTGATTCAACGGAATGTAAATGAAGGCAAATAATTGACGAATATGAAACCGAAAATTGACTCATATCAATTTATATCCATGACCCGCAGCGGGGCCGCGGCCCTGCGAAACATGGCCGGGAAGTGGGGCAGTTCAACGCATGACTGGGACCTGTCAGAAATTTTGTGTTTAGGGCATAACATGTCGCCAAGGAGCATGTATGCCACGCAAGACGAAGACCAGCCAAGCCGCAGGCCGTGAACTGCCGGCTATTCCCGAGGACCTGATCGCTCATTTCGTTAAGGGTCCGATGACCGCCGAAGCGGTTCAGGACGCCTCGATGGCATTCAAGAAGGCCCTGATCGAGCGGGCCCTAGGCGCCGAGCTAGGCCATCACTTGGGCTACCAGCCGGGCGCGGAGCGCCCGGCTGGCACAGCCAACCAGCGCAACGGCAAGAGCGCCAAGACCGTTCTAACCGAGGATGGCCCGCTGCGGGTCGACATCCCGCGCGACCGCGACGGCAGCTTCGATCCGATCCTGATTCCCAAGCACGAACGGCGCTTCACTGGGTTCGATGACAAGATCATCGCCATGTACGCCCGTGGCATGACCGTGCGCGAGATCCAGGCGTTTCTGGCCGAACAGTACGGCACCGAAGTCTCGCCCGAGTTCATCAGTTCGGTGACCGATGCAGTGATGGACGAGGTCACCGCCTGGCAGGCCCGCCCGCTTGAGGCGCTGTATCCGGTCGTGTTCTTCGACGCGCTGCGGGTCAAGATGCGCGAGGATGGCGTGGTGCGCAACAAGGCCGTCTACCTGGCCTTGGGCGTGCTGCCAGACGGCACCCGCGACATCCTGGGCCTGTGGATCGAGACCACCGAAGGCGCCAAGTTCTGGATGAAGGTGTTCAACGACCTGAAGACCCGCGGCACGCAGGACATCCTGATTGCGGTGACCGATGGGCTCAGGGGCATGGAGCAGGCCCTGAACGCGGTGTTCCCGAACACGACATTGCAGACCTGCATCGTGCATCTGATCCGCAACAGCCTGGAATACGCCAGCTGGAAGGAGCGCCGGGCCGTGGCGGCGGCGCTCAAGCCCGTGTACACGGCCCCCAGCGCGGAGGCGGCGCTGGCCGAGTTGGAGGCCTTCGAGCAAGGGCAATGGGGTGAGCGGTACCCCCCGATCGCCGCGTCCTGGCGCCGCGCCTGGGATCAGGTGATCCCGTTCTTTACGTTCCCGCCGGCGATCCGCAAGATCATCTACACGACCAACGCGATCGAGAGCATCAATGCGCAACTGCGCAAGATCATCAAGACGCGGGGCCACTTCCCCAGCGATGAGGCGGCGACCAAGCTCCTGTGGCTGGCCCTGCGCAACATCACCGGGAAGTGGGGCAGTTCAACGCATGACTGGAAGGCTGCCATGAACCAGTTTGCGATCCCATACGAGGAACGCTTCACCCATCCGCATCGTTGAGACAATGCTGGCTCACCGGTCGAATTGACGGTGAGCCTTTACCTACCCTGCACACAAAAAAAAGAATGACAGCCCCCCGAGCGTCAACCAACGCGATCGCCACGCTCCTCCACAGTAATCCGGTGCAACAGGCGATCGTACCCATCATAGCCACCAGTCGCCGCATGATTCACGCATCGGTTATCCCAAACGACAAGCATCCCCTGCGACCACCGATGGCGATACACAAACTCCGGCCTGGCCTGGTGCTCAAACAGCGCGCGCAGGATCGGCGCCGCCTCCTCGTCGCTCATGCCATCGATGCCGATCGTATAGCCCACGCTGACAAACAAGGCTGTGCGCCCGGTTTCGGGATGCTTGCGCGCAATGGGGTGTAGCTGCGTTGCCATCGCACTGTCCGAATAGCGGATAGCCATCGAGCGTCCCTTGTCCTTCTCACCATATGCGCCCTGTCGCGAATAGCCGCGCCGCGCGGAATGGACGCCTTGCCTGCCGTCCACCAGTGATTTCAGTTCCGCCGGCAGCGCGTCCCAGGCGGCGTACTGGTCGGCGAACAGCGTGTCACCGCCCACTGGCGGAATGACATTGCCGTATAGCACCGTAGCCGCCGGTGGCTGCGCCAGGAAGCTCCAGTCCGAGTGCCAGGACTCGGCAAAGATCGGCGTGCGCTCGTTGGCATCGCGCCGCACTTGCGCGACATGGGGATGGCCAGGGATGGCGGTGAAATACGGATCGCTGCCGAGCGGGCCGATCGTTGACGCGAAGCGTTCGATGTCCTCGATGGCCAGGTCCTGGTCGGTGAAGGCAAGGACCTTGTGCTCAAGCCAGTGCCGGCGAATCTCGGCGACTTGCGCATCGGTCAGTGCCTGCTTCAGGTCCAGGCCCAAGACCAGCGCGCCGCAGGGGGCGTCCTGCGGCAGAACTTGCATTGCCATTGCGCGTCTCCTTGATGAGCGTAAGGGAGCGAGTGGGGCGCACCAGGCGCACAGCGGCGCGCTCAGGCTGCCACGCCGACCGGGCGGTCGCCGGCGATGGTTGTGCGATGCAGCTCGCGGTCAAAGCCGTCATAGTCGTTCATCGCCAGATGCTGCGTGCAGCGGTTGTCCCACACGGCCAGCGCGCCGCGGGTCCAGCGGAAGCGGCAGGTGAATTCGGGGCGGGCGGCGTGGGCGTAGAGGTATTGCAGCAGCGGCGCGCTTTCTTCTTCGGTCATGCCCTCGAAGCGCATGGTGTAGGTGCTGTTGACGTACAGCGCCTTCCTGCCCGTGGCGGGATGCACCCGCACCACCGGATGGAGGACCTCGCTGTTGGCGCGGTCATCGGTACGCACGTCCATCTTGTGGGCGGGGTCGCCGTTGTTGACCACGGCGCCCCTGGCGCCATAGGAACGCACGGGGCTATGTACCGCGCGCAACTTGTCGAGCACCAGCTTTAGCCCATCGGAAAGAGCGTCGTAAGCGTGATACATGCTGGCCCACATGGTGTCGCCACCGTAGGGCGGAATCACGCGCGCATACAAGGCAGACCCCAGCGGCGGGATTTCTGCATAGCTCATGTCCGTGTGCCAGGCACCGCCGAAGTTGCGTTTGGTCTGCTCCGCCTTACCCTTCATCACCGGCAGGATTTCAGCGTGGCCTTCCAGCGCGCGGACGAACGGCACTTCCAGCAGATCGCCGAAGCGGGCGCTGAACGCCTTGTGCTGGTCCGGCGTCAACTGCTGGTCGCGAAAGAAGATGACCTGATGGTTGTGCAGCGCCGAGCGGATCTCTGCGAACGTCTCGTCCGGCACCGGCTGGGACAGGTCTACCCCACTGATCTCCGCACCGAGGGCGCCCGCGATGGGCTGGACATCGATGAAACGGTATTGCGACATGGCTTGCGTTCTCCTTGCTTAAAGCGTGTTAGCGACTGCGTGGGTTACTGGACGGTGATGTGGGCGCTGCGCACCAGCGCGCGCCACTTCTGCGTTTCCGCATCGATAAAGACGCCGAACGCCTCCGGCCCGGCGCCGGAGATGACGCCGCCCATCTCATCGATCTTCTTGCGGACGTCGGGCATCTTCAGCACGGCTTCCAGCTCTGAATCCAGCCGGGCAACGATGGGCTTGGGCGTTGCTGCGGGCACCAGCACGCCGAACCAGCCTGCAATCTCATAGCCGCGCAGGCCGGCTTCCGCCATGGTGGGCACATCGGGCAGCAGCGGCGAACGCTGGGCCCCGGTGATCGCCAGCGCGCGCAGCTTGCCGGACTTCACCAGCTGCAGCGCCGACGGCATGTTGTCGAACATCACCGGAACATGGCCCGCCACGGTGTCGTTCAGCCCCGGCGCGCTGCCTTTGTAGGGAACGTGGGTCATGCGCACGCCGGCGGTGCTGGCAAACAGCTCGCCCGCCAGGTGCAGCGAGGTGCCGGCGCCCGGCGTTGCATAGGTCAGCGGCGTAGCCTGGCGCTTGCCGTACTGGATCAGGTCCTTCACGGATTGCACCGGCAGTGCCGTATTCACGACCAGCAGGTTGGGCACCGCCATCAGCATGGTCACCGGCGCGAGATCCTTGCCCGGCTTGTACGGCAGGTCGGGATAGAGCGAGGGATTGATCGCGATGGGGCCGATATTGCCCATCACGATGGTGTAGCCATCGGCCGGCTGCTTGGTCACGTAGTCAGTGCCGACATTGCCGCCGGCGCCTGCCTTGTTCTCCACCACCACGGGTTGCCCGAGCCGTTCCCCCAGCTTCTGGCCGACGATGCGCGCCAGCATGTCGGTGGATCCACCGGGCGGGTAAGGGACAACCCATTTGATCGGCTTGCTCGGCCAGGCATCGCTGGCCCAGGCGGCAGGCCCGGGCATGATTGCAGCCGCGCAGGCCAGCGCGGCACTGAGAATGGGGCGCTTCATGTTGTCTCCTGTGGTGGAGCAGCGAGAATGCTTGCCGCCCACGCTTTCTTGGTTTATATTGTTCACCTAGTGAACGTACATTACACGTAGTGAACGGATGAAGAGTAATAGATCAATCCTCAGGTGTCTAGCCATCCTGCAAGCGTTCCGCCAGAACGGCCGTCCGACCCTGGCCGAGCTGTCACGCGCAGTGGACTTGCCCCACCCCACGGTGCTGCGATTCCTGCTGACGCTGGAGGAAGAGGGCTACGTGGCGCGCGAGGCAAACCAGTGGCGGCTCACCACGCGCGTGTTCGAGATCGGATTTGCCGCGATGGAAAGCCTGGGCGTGACCGAGGCGGTGCAGGAGCACCTGCAGCAACTGGCTGACGTGTATTCCGGCACGGCGAACCTGGGGGAGATCAACCCGGAAGGCGTCATCATCGTCGGACGCGCAATGGCGCCGGCCGAGCGGCGCCGGCTGGTGGTCATGAACTTGCGGGTAGGCAGCGTGCTGCCGCCGGGCAGTGCCCTGGCCATGGCGCTTGCGCTGCCGGTCGGCGAATGGAGCGAGCTGGAATATCCGGAAAGCAATCAGATGTCGATTGCCGTGCCGCTGCCTGCAGTGGGGTCCAGGCAGCTGTCGCTTGGGATCTCTACGTCAATGGGCGAGGCTACGCCTGCGCGGATCAGGGAGGAGATGGTGCCTGCGCTGCAGCGGGCTGCGGGGACTGTTAGTCGGATGATTGGGTTGGCACCGGCTTGAGGGGGGCGGGAATGCAGGCATTGGAGGTGTTGGCTCGCTTCAAAACGGCATCGATGTCAGCCCCTCATTGAATGCCTTGAACTTCTTCAAGCCTGCCGCGCTGATCAGCCCTTCATCCCCGCACGCCCCGCCTTCGCCGCCCGCTTCAAGGGCACCAGCGTGACCGCCGCATCCTCGGTCCTGTCCGTATTGACCAGTACCCCCGCCGAGACAATATAGGCCGCCGCGCTCTCGATATCCCCGCGCAGCGCCGCGCATGCCGCCGCGCTGTCATGCCTGCGCAGCGCTTCGATCAGATTGTCGTGATGCTTGACCGCGACGCGCTCTTCCACGCGGCGCGATCCGGAGCGGAGGTCATGGTTAAGGATCGGGCCGATGCGCAACCACTGCGACTCAATCATCTGCAACAGGATCGGCATGCGCGCCGCCGCATACACGGCAAAGTGAAAGGCCTGGTTCGCGGCGATGACATCCGCGCCGTCGGGACTGCGCTTCGACATCTCGTCGGCAAACCGGCGGTGCAGTGCCTGTACCTGCTTCAGTTCCTCATCGGTGATGCGCTCCGCCGCGGTCGCAGTGGCGAGTCCCTCCAGTTCGATCCGGATCTTGGTGATCTCCTCGAACTGGCTGACGCTCATCCTCGGTACCCGCAGTGCACGGTTTGGCGTGAGCTCAAGTGCCTGCTCGGCAACCAGGCGATGCACCGCTTCCCGCACCGGCATGACGCTGACGTTCAACGCGGCAGCAATGTTGCGCAGGGAAATCTGCTCGCCCGGCATCATCTGGCCGCTGATCAGCAGGTCTCGCAGCTGCGTGTAGACGTCGCGGCTGAGCGTCTGGCGGACAAGGGGCGTGACAAGGTCATTCAGGGTCATGCCGCGAAGCATAGCACATAGGGTTATTCTCTATATTTGATCTGTGATCACAGTTTTAATCTTCGTCCGGAAGGCAGGCAGCCGCCTGTCCCCAAGAGGATTGGAATCATGTGGAAGGATGAATCGCTCGCCGGCAAACGCGTACTGGTGACTGCTGGCGCAGACGGAATCGGCCTGGAGATCACACGAGCGTTTGTGGAGGCGGGCGCCCGCGTTGCGGTTTGCGACGTGGCTGGCGGCAGTCTCGAACGTGTCTGCGCCGAGTTGCCCGGCGTGGTGGCAGTCAGGGCCGACGTGTCGAAGGAAAGCGACGTCGAGGCGCTGTTCCAGGCAGTGGATGGCGCCTTTGGCGGCCTGGATGTGCTGGTCAACAATGCCGGGGTTGCCGGCCCGACCGGCGGTGTCGAAACCCTGTCGCTGGCCGACTGGGAGCGCACGCTTGCCGTCAACATCACCGGCCAGTTCCTGTGCGCCCGCGCGGCGGTGCCGCGCCTGCGGCAGGGGCGCTCGCCGTCGATCGTCAACCTGTCCTCCGCTGCCGGGCATCTCGGCATGCCGGGCCGTTCCGCCTACTCCGCATCGAAATGGGCCGTGGTGGGCTTTACCAAATCGCTGGCGCTTGAACTGGGCGCGGATGGCATCCGCGTCAACACGGTGCTGCCCGGCGCGGTCGACGGCCCGCGCATCCGCGCCGTCATTGCCGCGAAGGCCGAGTCGCTCGGCAAGCCGCTTGAGGAAGTCACGCGCAACTACACGTCCCAGGCGGCACTGTGCCGCATGGTGACGATGCGCGACATCGCCAACATGGTGCGCTTCCTCTGCAGCGACCAGGCGGCCAATGTGCACGGCCAGGAAATGGTCGTGGACGGCCTGACCCAGGCGCTCAGCTAGCGCGACCAGCGCATTCCGGGGGCCGCCGGATATCCGCGGCCCGCTATCCGCCAAAACGCGACAACACCCGACCAAGGAATCACCATGGCCAAGCGAGCCAAAGCCATCATCACCTGCGCCCCGACCGGCGCCATCCACACGCCCAGCATGTCGCCCCACCTGCCAGTGAGCGCCGACGAGATCGCAACCGCCGCCATCGACGCGGCGCGCGCAGGGGCCGCCATCCTGCACCTGCACGCCCGCGACCCCAAGGACGGACGCCCGTCGCAGGACCCGGAGCTGTTCCGGCCGTTCCTCGCCAGGATCAGCGCCGAGACCGACGCCGTGATCAATATCACCACCGGCGGCAGCCCGCACATGACGGTGGAGGAGCGCATGCTGCCGGCCACGACCTTCAAGCCGGAACTGGCCTCGCTGAACATGGGCTCGATGAACTTCGGCCTGTTCCCGATGCTCGACCGCTTCAAGGAATTCCAGCACGACTGGGAGCGCGAACACCTGGAGAACAGCCGCAACCTGATCTTCAAGAACACCTACCAGGACATCGAGAACATCCTGCGCATCGGCAATGCCAACGGCACGCGCTTCGAATTCGAGTGCTATGACATCAGCCATCTGTACAACCTGCGGCACTTCCTTGACCGTGGCCTGGTCAGTGGCCCGGTGTTCATCCAATCCGTCTTCGGCATCCTGGGCGGCATCGGCCCCGATCCCGAGGACCTGATGCACATGCACCGCACCGCCCGGCGCCTGTTCGGCGATCAGTTCCGCTGGTCGATCCTGGGCGCCGGCCGAGGCCAGCTTCCGCTGGCGACCATCGGCGCGGCAATGGGCGCCAACGTCCGCGTTGGCCTGGAGGACTCACTCTGGATCGGTCCGGGCCAGCTGGCGGCATCGAGCGCCGAGCAGGTCACGCGCATCCGGACCGTGCTTGAAGCCCTGAACATCGACGTGGCCACGCCGGACGAAGCCCGCGACATCCTGGACCTCAAGGGCGCGGCAGGCACCGCGTTCTGAACAGGCGGTGCCGCCACGGCCTGGCCCCGCCCAACCCTCGAACACTGAAGACATCAACCAGGCAGAACGGCTGACACGCGGCCCCAGGGCGTGGCGCCATATCCGCCGATGGAGACTACGCACATGCAGACCGTACCCGCCTCAGGCGCGCCGCCGCTGGCCGCGCCGACAGACCGCCCGCTGACCGCACTACTGTTCCGCAAGCTCATGCCCTTGCTGGTGCTGTCCTATGTGATCAGCTTTCTCGATCGCACCAACATTGCACTCGCCAAGACCCACATCGCTGTCGACCTGAACATCTCCGCCGCGGCCTACGGCCTGGGCGCGGGTCTGTTCTTCCTCAGCTATGCCTTGCTGGAAATCCCGAGCAACCTGATCATGCATCGGGTCGGGGCGCGCTTCTGGATCACGCGCATCATGGTCACGTGGGGCCTGCTGTCCGCGGCGATGGCCTTTGTCCAGGGCGAGACCTCCTTCTACATCATGCGCGTGCTGCTCGGCGCGGCCGAAGCAGGGCTGTTTCCCGGTGTGATGCTCTATCTCACGTACTGGTTCGGCCGCGAGGATCGCGCGCGGGCGGTGGGCTACTTCCTGCTCGGCGTCTGCATCGCCAACATCGTCAGCGGCCCGCTGGGCGGCGCGCTGCTGGGCATGGATGGCATGTGGGGCTTCAAGGGCTGGCAATGGATGTTCGTGCTGGAAGGCCTGCCTGCGGTGTTCCTTGCCGCGGTGGTATGGAAGAAGCTGCCCGACGGCCCCGACAGCGCGCCATGGCTGACGCCAGCCCAGGCGCAGGAAGTCCGCAGCCGACTGGCCGCGGAAGCCGCCGACGCCAGCGCCGGCAAAGGTGGCCACTCGTTCCTGGGCGCCATGCGTGATCCGCAGGTCTGGCTGGCGATCTTCATCTACTTCTGCCACCAGATCTCGATCTACACGGTGATCTTCTTCCTGCCGGGCATCATCGGCACGTACGGCAAGCTCACGCCCGTGGAAATCGGGCTGCTCAATTCCCTGCCCTGGATAGCCGCCGCCATCGGGGCCGCATGGCTGCCCCGACATGCCAACACCCCACGGCGCGGCCGCCGCCTGCTCTGCCTGGGGCTGGTCGTGATGGCAGCCGGCCTGCTGACTGCCGCCTTCGCAGGCCCGGTGATGGCACTCGTCGGCTTCTCGCTGACCGCGCTGATGTTCTTCGTGGTGCAGTCGATCGTCTTCCTGTTCCCGTCATCTCGCCTGAAGGGCGTGGCGCTGGCGGGCGGACTGGCCCTGATCAATACCTGCGGGCTGGTGGGCGGATTCATTGGACCGTCGGTGATGGGCATCATCGAACAGGCGACCGGCAGTACGCGTAACGGACTGGTGATCATGGCGGGCCTGTTGCTTGTCGCCTGCGCCGTGGCACCGTTTCTGCGGCAGGGGCAGGAACGCTGAAGAGCTGGAAGGCAGAAACGTCACCATGGCAGAAGTGGTGCTGGCTGTACTCCACTGGCGGCGCTCGGCAGGCAACGGCCGGCGCCCGGCGCATCTATAACCCATAACTACCCATAACCACCCATAAGCCATCCAACCTCGACATTGCGCAACGCGGCCTGGGTCAGTTCGCTGATCCGCAGTCCCGTGGCATAGCCGAAGTCCAGCAGAAAGCGCAACCGTTGCGTCATACCGTGACCTCCGTCTGCCGCCGGATCAGGTCTTCCGCCTCGGCTCGGGTCAGGGCGCCCTCGCGCCTGCGCTGCGGCTCCTGCGCCCACATCCGTTCCAGGTCTTCGCGCGACGGTTTGGCATCCGGGCCGCTCGGGACACCGATATAGTCGTCGGCGTAGGGACGGGCATACGGGTCGTTGGGTGTGGGCTTGCACGCTGCCTCGATCTCGGGCGGCCACACCGGGTCGCCGCACGTGGCCAGTACGAGCCAACGGGCAAATGCATCGAGCAGGGCGAAAGGCGAGAATATGAAGTCGATCATGGCCCAAAAAGCCCCGGAGAATTTCCCGCCCCGGCAAATCTTGTACCCCTCCCAGAACGTCTCCCGCGGCGGCCAGAAACGATAGGGCTCAGGCAGATTGGCGGGGCCGTCCTGCATGTAACGCCGGTAGTATTCCCATTGCGCGTAGATCTCTTCCAGCGTCAGCGCGAACTGGCCGAGCACGAAGGCACGTACCACGTTGCCCTCCGCGTCGAGCTGGTAATGGCGGATGTCGTACATGTCATAGGCGCGCGACAGCCCACCCATGCGCCGGTGACCAACGCAGAAGAACTCGTCCTCGCTCCATGGGACCTCCCAGATGCCGCCGGGGTCCTTGGTGCGGATGGCGTAGATGCGGCGCGTCTTGCGGTTCAGCCGGATCGGGCGGCGTTTCAGCGTGAACATGTTCCGCCGCATCGGATCGAAGGCCAACAAGCCAAAGAAGCCAGTTCCAATGATTCCAACGGTCGTGCCGAGAATTACGCCTGCCCAGTTGCCTTTACGAGCCATCACCTCTGCAGTTTCTCGGAATGGGGCGGAAGCAAAGAATACTGTTCCCAGCAACATAAAAATCGTCGCAAACGAGCAGATTATCCAGAGCATCCCCACGTTCTGTATCCGCATTTGCGACTCATCGGTGATCTCCAGGCAGGTCGAATCGATGCGATAGACGTTGCCGTACTCCACGACTTGCTCACTGACGGGGCGGCGGATGGACAGCCGGTGCTCCAACTCCCACTTCCCCAGTGGCTTGCCTGTCTGCCTAAAATAAAAAGGCGTGCGCTCATCTTTGGTCGGGAATTTCATCAGCGCCCTCACTTGGTGTCCTTGAGACCCAGTTGCACGAACTCAAACGATTCCGCCTCCAGGCTGCTGTAGTGCTCGCTGGCGGGAGCCTTGCTGAAGCGGCAACGCTTGATCCACTTGAGGGTGGCGGGATCATCCAGAAGCAGGATGCCAACATTCACAGCGAACAGCACGACGAGGAACGGCCAACTTGGTACGCCGACGAGGAAGGCCAGAAATTCTTCCGAAGCAAGAGGAAGGATTGCAGTGGCAAGTCCAGATCCAGCCGACGTAAAGTACAGACCTGAAACAAAATAGTTGCCCTTCCGGCCTTCATCGGCTCCGTGATAAGCGTCCCATCCGACTCCCACAACGGCCCCGGCGAAACCGATCCAGCGGCCCTTAACCGCCAATTTCTTCCCCGTTTCTGCCCACTTCGCTTTGGGTGGCGAACACATGATGCGCTGAACCAGCGGGTGCGTCGGTGCCTTCTCCAATGCGACACCCGCTTGCTCTGCGACGGTGCCGGCCATGGCCACCAAGCCGCCCACCAGCTTGGTGCCTTTCTCCACCTCATCGAACTCGCCAGCCGCGCGGAAGGATTGGGTGGCGTGATAGAGCGCCAGCCCTTGCAGGATGCAGGCAACCGCACCGACGTTCACGAAGCGAGAACCCAAGACTGCCATAACTTGCCGCACGCCGGGTACGTCATTTTCCGTGCGCAGCTTGAGCACGCTCAGTTCGGCATTGCTCCCCAGATCCTCGGTCCTGAACCAGACCAGCCTCGCGCTCTGCGCGAGCTTGCTGCTGGCCCGCCGCGCCCAGGCTGCGGCTTCCTCGCGGCGCTGGGTCCGGCCTAACTGCTTGTAGAGTGCTGGATTGACGGCCTCCAGGTCGCTCAGCACCGTGGCACGGATCTGCATGACGCTCGCGGTACGGGAAACCAACCGTACGCCGCTGGACAGGCTCATGCCATACAAGGCCAACCGGGCGGACGCCGACCCCACCTTGTTGGCCAGGGCAGGAATAACCTCATCGGCAAGTATCCAGGTCAGGCGCGGCACCAGACTCATCTTCGCCAGCGCTTCGGGCAGTGTGAGGCCCTTTGCCATGACGCCCATGTTATCGATGCCGCTTTTCAGGATGCCGAAGATCGCCCCATATCCCTGGTCGGTCGGGTCCGCCACGGTGTCGATGATGGGCTTGTGATCCAGCATCAGCGCCCGCGCAAGCAGATTATCGTGGCGTACCGGATTCGCGTCGTCGAACCAGCGCTTGATTACGCGACGGCACTCCACGGTATCCAGCGCATTTTCCAGGCATCGGGTCAGCGACTCGTTGTAGACATAGCCATGCGGCAGTTCGAGCTTGTCATGGCGGTACTGCATGTAGGCGGCAAGCTGGGGGCTCACGAGCCATTGCGCGAGCGACGCCGCAATCGGTGCGAGCACATTCTCGTTGAGCATCTTGAGGCGCGGCGCCAGATTCTGGTGGCGCTTGCCCGGCGTCAGTTCATCTTCGTAGGGCTTCCATGCGGCGTCGCTGGCGGCCTTCAATCTCTCAAGGCGCGTGGCTTCCCGCGCGGCGTCTTCGCGCTTCCAGCGCTCGGCGGTCGCTTTGCCATTGAACAGGGCTGACATGAGTTCGTAAGCTGGAAATCCTTCCGGCGTGGTCGCCGTGCGCTCCGCCTCAGCGAGGGCCGCCTCGGCCTCCTTCGTGTGCTGCGCTTCCGCGTTGGCTCGAATGTTCTTTTCGAGCGTATTCAGGAACAGATCGGTTGCCTTATCCCAGATGACACTGTTGTTGGCCTTCGGATGCAGCTTCGGATTGGTAAGTTTGCCCAGATCCTCTGCAATGCCAAGCGGATCATTGAAAGCCAGCAGCATGGCATCGCCAGGCGAGACCCGCTCCATGGCTTCAGACAGGATTGCGCCCGCTGGGATGCCGATCAGGTCCAGGTGGTCGTCCGCTTTGACGCGCGGCGGCGCGGACAGATACTTGAACGCCTCGTCCTGATCCTTGGGCGGCATGGCAAACGACGCAACCTGTTTGCCAAGCTCCGTCATCCGTGCCGCATGCGGGGCATTGTGGCCACCCATCCATGCCTTCACGTCCAGAGACTGCATGTGCTTCTTGCGCAGGTCCGGCTGGTTCTTGTTGTCATTTAGTTGCGCCTGGGTCCACTGGACATGCGAATAGGCATACCAGACGGTCGTCGCGTCCTTCAGGTTGGGAATCGTGAAGTACATCGACGTATAGCCGTGACCGATTCCCACGCTGCAAAAGGATTCGGTCGGCGTCTTGGGCGGCGCCGGGCGCTCGGGAATGATTTTCCACAGGTGTCCGCCATTCAGCACGAGATAGCAATCCCAGTGTTGCAAGGCTTCGTGGAACACATACAGAAAGCCCGGACGCATGGCCCGCAGCGTGTACTGCGCACCGCCGCCAAGCTGGGCGGGTGCGTCCACGATCTTGAAGTTCCCGGCCAGGGCCGGCGCCCCTTGCTTGCCCTCCGGGCCGACCACCGCATAGCGTACCGGCAGCACGGCGAGACCGGGCGGATGGTCGCAAAACGAGCAGCCCTTGACGGACGGTGTGAAGCGGTCAACAGCAGACGTGGCGTTATCCATAGTGTGAGGCGCTTGCGGTTTTCCTGGCGGTTTCCGCCATGATCTTCATGAGTTGCCAATCGTGGGAGGACAATTGGGCCAGCGCCTGGCGCAGGGTCATCTCGCCGCTGGCGACGGCGGGCCACAATGCCTGCAACTTCGTGTGGTTCTCGAAGGGCTGGCCAAACGCGGCGGCATAGGTGGCGTAGTGCTTGCGGTCAAGGTCACTCGACACGCATAGTTCGTCGGCGGCGAAACGCAGCAGCCGGTCCACGTTGGGCGCCTGCGCAATTGACGGCTTGGCTTTGCCTGCCATGCGGACCAGGACCTGCTCGATATCAGTGGTCTGCTTGACCGTGGCCCATTGGCTCGCGTCGGGCCACCAGGGCCGGGGATCGGCACTGTCTGGCTGTGCCTGCGACGGCGGCCGGTCCAGTGCGTACCAGTCGCCCGTCCAGGCAAAGCCCCAGACCTTGCACGGCCCGAACAACGCATGTAGTTGCTCAGGCCACAGTAGCCAGGCCATATGCACGAAAACGCGGGGATCGTAGAAGCGCCACAGGGCATGCCCTTCGCCGTGGTCGGTGCCCGTCAGGCATGCCGCCATATGGCTGGCGACGTCCGTGACGGGCGCCGGTCCTTGCAGCCATGCGCAGACGACAGGCGGATCGCCGCATTGCGCGGCTTGCCAGGCACGCAGCAGCAACGCGTGCCGCGCCTCCGCTGGGGTCTCCGCCAGGTCTAGTAGTGACGGCATGAGGTGCGCATCCTTTTCCGTGGACTTCATCAACTTGGCGTAGCGCGTTGCCATCTGTTCTCACAAATGAGAAATTCTTATCCTTTGATGTGAAGGCATCGATAGATGAATAACCGCGTGCCTTCATTTGACGAACCATGACGCTTGCCAGCGCCGCCATTTCTTCATATTGGTCTCGCGTTGAGGATTCACCATAGGCAATGGCTGCCAGCAAGCGTTCCTCGGAAGTGAGCTTGGGAGAATCCGTCATGCTCGTGCCTCGCGCAAGACCGGAGGCGTGATGGAGGGTTGCTCAACTGTTTCACCTCAAACAACTGAATGGAGTCCGATTCCGCCCCGCGTGCAACGTGCATAGGCTGACGCTAAGGGCACCCGTGGCCGCGATGGTTCGCGTTGTTGGGTTCAGATCTGCCCCCATCGCTAAGATCGCCTTTACCAACGCCAAGATGTACCCAACCCCAGTTAGTGCATCCATAGGCCGACCCTTAAAGTTGGTCCTTCTTTTGCACTCAGAGGTCCTTAGAATTTGTGTCGCGTATTGCTGAATGGCCTCGCGCGAAGGGGGGTCATAATGACCTCTGGAACGGTTCAAGGATGACCGTAGCGCAGCCGGAGTGCCCGCAAATGTCGGCCTGGCGGGGTGCTGGGACGTTGGCGCTTGCACTGTGCCTACCTGGTACACAGTCTTGCTCTGCCTCTACATTCTGGGACCATCGATTGTGTTCGCCGTGGTGGGCGGGAGGGCTTGCGACGCTACGCCGAGGCGCCTAGTCCAACTGCTGGGCTTACTCGTTGTGGGCACGGCATCGCTCTACCTGGTGACATATGCGGTGAGGTAGTGTCCAATGCCGCTCGCTGTCGAACCTTTCTCACACTGAATCGAGCCACCACAATGCAGGGAATGAAAACGAAGGCGTTCTGGCGCCGCATGGGCCTTGCGCTATGCGGCGCCCTGCTTCTCTCCGACGCCATCGCCTTGATGACCATGGGCCTGTTCAACTTCGGCATCGTCCTGCCAGGCTGCATCGGCGCGTCATTCCTGCTCCTTGCATGGCAGTGGCCCCGCGTAGCCCACTGGCGAGCCGCCAGCCACAGGCGCCAGCAACTATGGCAAGCAGCATGGATCGCGTTCGCACTGTGGCTGGCGACCGTGGCCATTTTTTTCTACAACATCCACCGCAGCACCGAAGCCGCCATCCCAGGAAGCTCGCCCGTGAAAGCCATCGTCATCCTCGGTTCCGGCACGCCGAATTGCGTCGCTTCGCCAACGCTGGTTGCGCGGCTAGATCAGGGCTTGAAGCAGGCTCAGCGTTGGCCGCAGGCGAAGGTCGCGGTCAGTGGCGGGCAGGATTTCGGGCTGCGCTGCCGGGAAGCGGACATCATGGCTGAGTATCTGATCGACCGTGGGGTCGCAGCAGACAGGGTGGTCCGGGAAGGGCGTAGTACCAGCACGGAGGAGAACCTGCTGTTCAGCCGGCGCTTGCTAGAAGAGCAGGGCATCGCCGCCACCGATCCCATTGTGGTGGTGACCAGCGATTTCCATGTACGGCGGGCGGTGCGGATTGCCCGGAAGGCAGGATTCGAGGAGGTCGCCGGAGTCGGGGCGGGAACGCCGCTCTACCTTCGGTATAACGCCTGGCTCCGGGAGTACTTCGCGGCGATCAGTGGATGGGTGTTGAAGGAGTATTGAGCCCGAGCGTCGTCCGCGGACAGCCAACCCGGCTCAGTGCGCGATCAGGCTCACAACGATGTCCCGTGCAGAACGCGCACGAAGTCCAGCACGTCGCCGCTCACACGGTAGAACACCTGGAAGGGGAAGCGGTGGAACGACCAGACGCGCAGCGATTCGTCTGGCAAGAGGTGGGCGTAACGGAGGGACCCGACACTCGGATGCTCAACCAGGAAGGCCAGCACACTCAACAAACTCGTCGGTAAAGGCCTTGCCAAGACCCGGGGCGGCATCGTCATACCAATCCTGGGCTGCATCGGCGTCACCGCGCGCGGCGGGACGTAGCTTTAGGCGCAGCGCCACGACCTAGCGCGTGGAAATAGGCTTTGCCGCGCGTGAGCGTCTTGGGGTCGGCCAGCGCCTGGATCTCGGCAAGTGTGAAGGTTTCAGCAAGCTTTGAAGATTCGGACATGGGGAAGGAGCAATTTGGCGAGACTTCATTCTTCCGTCAGCGCGTAGTAATGGGCGGGTCGAACGAATCGCCTTCCGTCGTCCAGCCGATCAGATTGCCACACTTGACCCGGAAGTTCAGTATCGATTTCGCGCCGACCTGAAACAACCTGCATTCGGTGCCGGGCTCAGCATAGCCGACCACCTTCGCCGCAGGGTCTAGCATGCCTTCCCACTCCTGGTATAGCGCAACACGTTTCGCAACGAACCGGCCTTCGAAATCGAAGCGATAGCCGTTGACCAGGCCAAATAGGCCAACGGCAACAGCTGCGAGACCTAGCCATACAACATAGGACCTGCCCTTACCAGTTTCCCGACGCGCCACCTTCATAGCCCTTCTTGTAGTGTCGTTCCTCAACCAGCCGATTCGATCTTCTCAGCCCCATTAGCACGTCAGCCGGCGATACCAGATCGAAACCGCGTGGGTCGTGCGCAAGAATCCCCGCTAGTTCTAGTACATCAGCGACATTTGTGCTGCACGAATTGCCGAACAATCTGTACCTTGAGTTCTCCGCGACCCGCATTTCCAGTTCATCACGGATCAGCTTCTTTTCACGCTGTGACACCCATAGGTACATGCCGATGCCATCCCGATACATGCCGGAATGGTCTCCGGTTTCGTCCGACACGGTTTGTGCCGTATTGCTGCGCAGGTACTTAGTATAGGATCCCTTGAAATAGATCGAAGGTGCGCGACTGTAAACGGTGCCATCGATCTCTATGGCCACGTGGCCGAACTGCGAACCACGACTAATCAGACGGCCATCGAAGATCACGACTTCGATGAACTCCCGCTCGACTTGAATAGGCTTTGGTTCGTCCGCCGGCACGGGCGTGGTTGTCCGTGTTGCCATGGGAATCAAGGTCTTGCCAGAGGTTGGAGATACGAGCTGATTCGTCATGGCTCACCCCTCAACGAAGATTGTGACGTCTTCCGCCTGCGCGTTAGCTGCCAATAGGTGCGTTCTGCCTTCAGCGTCAGTGATGCCAAACTCAGCGTCGCCGCTGGCTCGACGTATCGCATATTCAGTGCTGGCAAGCGGCTGCGCCGTCTTGCTATCCAACAGCACGTAGCGATCGTCGAAGCCGACTGTCGAGTCCGGGCCTGTGTCTGTGTCGCACCGTGGACTATCCGAAGAGGCCGGAAGCACGGGTTGCGAGCAATGGAACGGCGTCCACGTCCCCTTGTGGTACCCGGAGATTCCCATGTACGCCGGGCGCTGCAGACCTGCCCAAAAGGCAGGACTCGGCGAGGTCGCCGGAGTCGGGGCTGGAACGCCGCTCTACCTTCGATATAACCCCTGGCGCCGTGAGTACTTCGCCGCGATCAGTGGATGGGTGCTGAGGGAGTATTGACTCCTGCGCAGCTACCCCTCAACGCTTCTTCCTGAACGCACGCGTTTCCAGTGCCGGGTCCGCGTACATTGACACGACCTCCTTCGCCACCAAGCGTCCTGACGGCGTTCTGCGCAGCGATCAGACCTTGCCCAGGCTTTGTGAGGGTTCAAGCCAATGTGGCGAGCAACTTGATGAAGTTGCGTTTTGCGCGATAGGTCGCGCGAATCGCCTCCAGTTCGCGGGTGAATTCCGCTTGCTCCCTCAGCATTGTCCGCAGGCTGCCGATGGCGCGTACGATTTCAAATGCTTCGTCATAGCGCGCGCTGCCCGCACCGCTATCGACAGCGATGGGCAGCAGCTGCTGATAGAGGCTAATCGCGTCATGTGGATGCGTCCTGCCGCGAACAGCTGCCACCCGGGCCCATAGCTGCGTTGCGACCGGACCGCCAATGAAGGCATCCCAGGCCAGGTCGTTCTTGTTCTCGGACAGGAATATCTTGACCAGTTCGGTGCGCGTCGGCGTCTGCCACGCATTGCGCTTCGATTTTCCGGTCGACTCCTCCTGCTCGATAAGCGCCAGAAGGTGATTGAGTGCGCGTTCCCGTGTTTCGTCAAGCCTGCCGATGGCCGTCGCAACCTCCATCAACACGGGGAACGCCCCGGCTGTCGGGTGCATCACGAAACGGCGCCATGCCAACGCATCGGCCTGGTCGAACGCTCTGCGACGCAGATAGGCATCGACACAGAAGTCGAGCAGGCGCGAGTCAACATTCCCGCCCGCCTCCCTAAGGCCGCGCTCCGCCCACGCGAGCCCCTCGTCGAGGCGACCGTGCTTCACGCAAAGTTCCGCCACCTGCAAAAAGCGGTATGGACTAGACAAGTCTTTGGAGCGAATGCGAATGAGTGCGTCTACATCGCCGTCAAGCTCGGCCAGGGCTTGCATGGCCTGCTCGAGCTTCATACGCCGGGGGTCAAATGACTGGCGAAACTCCGCGCTCTGAGCAAGCGCGGGGAGGGCTTCCCAGGACTCGCCCACCAGTTGACGATAGCGACGCAACCCGCTCTTGCCCAGGGGCTTTGCATATGCTGGCAAAACATTGCAGAAGGTGTCCCATGCGCCCTCTGTCTGCAGTCGGAAGAGTCGCTCCGCAAGCTTCACCGGGTCGGGGCCGGTCTGTTTGCATGCGTCTAGATGGACAGACGCCAGCTCCATGATGCCAGGCATCACCTCGCCACCGGAATCGTCAATCTGCTCGAGACTTTTTTCCGCGCCGGCAATCGCCAGTTCCGACAGTTCGACCACTTGCGCCGCGTGCGGCCCAGCCAGCCTCTGGCGCAACATGTCTGCCAGCGACATCAGGCTGTCGCCGTATGCGCCAGCCTCCCTCCAGTCCAGCGGCCGGTAAAGGCGTGTTGCCTGCCGCACCGCAGTTTTCATGCTGGGTAAGTCGGATGCCTGTGCCGCACGCGCGGCGAGCAGCAGTTTGTCGCGTAACGTCAGGTCATGCTCGACGGCTTCCAGCAGCAGTTCGTGAAGCGCGTCCTTGTCCAGCGTCGCAACGTATTCGCGAATCACTTCCTCGTAAGTCTTTCGCTTCTTGCGTGGTTTCTCGTGGGTTTTCTCTTCGGCATGGAATACTTCTTCGCCAGAGTTCTCGAGCCAGGAGAGTGCAACGGCTACCGCGTGCTTGCAGAAAACACCGTCGTCGCCTACCGGACAGTTGCATTCATAAGCAAGTTCGCCATCGTTGGTGACGGTGAGCTTGACACGGTAACGGCGCGTGCCGCGGACACTGGCGCGAAGAGCGCCTTCGTGCTCCTCAAGGCGAGATACGGCGCCGTCGTGGAAATAGGCTTTGCCGCGCGCGAACGTCTTGGGGTCGGCCAGCGCCTGGACCTCGGCAAGTGTGAGGGTTTCAGCGAGATCTGAAGATTCGGACATGGAAAGGAACGTTCCATTGAAGCAATACCGCAACGGACGGCGGACTGTCACGATGATACCTGTCCGAGCGCGAGGGCCTGAGACAGGCACAGCAATGGCCGCAGGCGAAGCTAAACTCCTCTGGCGTTGCATCCAATACCATTTGCGGGAATCTCACAATGTCAGTGCCTTTCATCGTAGCAGCGGCCCAATCTGTTTCCGTTGCCGGCGACGTGCAGGAGAACGTTGATCGGCATCTGGTGTTTCTGCGCGAAGCCGCCGTGAGAGGTTCACGCATGGTCGTCTTTCCAGAGCTTTCATTGACCGGGTACGAATGGACTGTCGCGAACAAGTTGGCGTTCCGTGATGACGATGCGCGTCTGGTGCCGCTCAGGGATGAGTGCGTTCGAAGAGGGGTGACCGCTGTCGTCGGCGCGCCGTTGCGGTTCAACGATGTCGTCCGGATCGGCGCCCTGGCATTGGGTCCGGACGGGACAGTTTCCTGTTATACGAAGCAATATTTGCATCCGGGAGAGGATTCGGTCTTCGTCCCGGGGTCAGGAGGCCGGCCGATATCCGTCGACGGGATGACCGTCGCCCTGGCAATCTGCGCGGATACTGGGCATCCCGAGCATCCGGTGCAGGCTGCCTCCACCGGCGCGAGCCTGTACGCCGCTGGCGTGCTGATCACCGCGAGCGGCTACGACGCGGATACAGCATTGCTTCAAGGATATGCGGCGCAGCACCGATTTGCCGTGCTGATGGCGAACCACGGCGGGGACACGGGCGGATGGTCACCGATCGGGAAAAGCGCGTTCTGGGATGAGGACGGGCGGTGTATCGTCGCCGCGGAGGGCACGGGCGCGGCGTTGGTGATGGTGAGCCGGTTGGGCACTGGTTGGTGCGGTGAAGTCGTGACGTTGCGCTAGTCCAGAGGGATACCAAACTCGCTACCTTACTCAAAATCCCGGATAGCTCTATAAGGGCTGAACTGTAGGTGGCTTGAGATCCAGATAGCAATGCTGCCGACAATCCATTGTGGTAGTAGCCAGCGATTTCCATGTACGGCGGGCGGTGCGGATTGCCCGGAAGGCAGGATTCGGGGAGGTCGCCGGAGTCGGGGCTGGAACGCCGCCCTACCTTCGGTATAACGCCTGGCTCCGACAGCGGCGCCGAAATGTCCGTGGCGAAAATGCCTTAGCCCCCTTTTGGGGGACGTCAATCAGGCCGGAATGGCACATAGTCGCCCACGTGCCCACTAGTCGAGCGGGGCATGATCACGACGTGCCGCTTTCGGCGCACGCCGGCCCGGCTCCGCGCGGTGAGCACGGGACTAGAGTGCGTGCAGCTTGTCGGGTTCGCTGACCTCGACTAGCCTCTATCGATGTCGATTCTTCGCTGCGCTGCGATACCCATTTGATGCCAGAACGCTCGACCACCCGATATGGCAAGGCGCTGCAGCGCCTGCACCAGTTCTTCTCCCCGTTGAACCTGGCGGCGGCGGCGTGGCTGATTGCAACATGGGCGTTCGCGGCGTTTCAGCTCGTGAGCGAGCGGGACCGCTTGCTGCACGACGCCGCGGAGCGTACCCAGGCGCAGGCCCAGGCGTTCGGCGCGTACTCGAAATCCAGCATCCTGCGGCTGTCCGAGTTCCTCCTCGACCTGCGGGCCAGCTGGCTGGTCGGCCAGCCGGGATTCATCGACATGGTGCGCGAGCGGCAGAACCTGGTGGTGGACCTGTCGTTCCAGGTATCGGTGATCGACAAGCATGGCCTGCTCATCTACTCGTCCATCGCTCCGCCCACGCCCGGCCAGAAGGTCGACCTGAGCGAGCGCGAGCATTTCCGGGTCCATCAGAACGCGGGCGGGCGCGACATGCTGTTCATCAGCGACCCGGTGAAGGGCAAGGTCTCGCGCAAATGGTCGATCCAGTTCACGCGCCCCATCCTGCGCGCGGGCAGCTTCGACGGGGTCATCGTGGTCTCGGTCAGTCCGGAGCAGTTCGCCAGCTTTGCGCAGTCGTTCACAAACCGCGATGGCGAAGTGGCGTCGGTCGTCAAGACTTCCGGCCAGGTCATTGCGCGCGTGCCGGCCATGGAGGGCACGCTGGCCAGGGCGGTCAGCAACAGGCCGTACCTCGCCAGCGGGTCGCCCCAGTCTGGTAGTTATCGGGCGGTGTCGGGCTCCGAAGGCGTGGAGCGGGTCTTCGGCTATTACCGTTTGCCGGAATTCGGGCTCAATTTCGTGGTGGGGGAGTCCGTCGGCCTAGTGCTGGCGCCCTACGAGGTCTATCGCCGCGTTGCCCTGGCCGGTGCCATGGCTTCCACGCTGCTGCTTGGCCTGTTGTACTACAGCCTGCGCCGCTCCATGGGGGAGCGACGGCGCCATATGGAGGAGATGAAGCTGGCTTCGCTGGTCTATTCATCCAGCAGCGAGGCCATGGTGGTGACGTCGCTCGATGGCACCATCATCGACGTCAATCCGGCCTTTGCCGCCGCCACTGGCTATACAGCCAAGGAGGTCAAGGGCCGCCCGGGCCATATCGTCAGCGGGGCAGGCAATGCGCCAGGGCTGGTCGAGCGCCTGCGGACCACCGTGGCATCCAAGGGCAGATGGAGCGGCGAATTCTCGATCCGCCGCAAAGACGGCAGCGAGTTTCCCGCCTACCTGACCGTGGATACCTACCTGGCCCACGCGTATGGCGAGCGCCGCCGCGTTGCGCTGATCCATGACATGACCGAGAAACGCCAGGCGGAGGAAGTCATCCGGCACCAGGCGAATTTCGATGCGCTCACGGATCTGCCCAACCGCCGCCTGTTCTTCGACCGGCTGAGGCAGGAGATCGAGCGTTCGCGCGGCACACAGGATGTGCTGGCGCTGCTGTTCATCGACCTGGATCGCTTCAAGGAGGTGAACGATACCCTCGGCCACGACCAGGGCGACCTGTTGCTGCTGGAGGCGGCGCGGCGCATTGCGGCATCGGTGCGCGCGCGGGATACCGTGGCGCGGCTGGCCGGCGACGAGTTCACCGTGATCCTGCCCGCGGTGGGCGATGCGGGCGTTGCCGGGGGCATTGCCCAGGCCATCCTGGAGCGGATTGCCGCGCCTTACCACCTGGCCGGCGAGCTGGTGGTGGTGTCGGCCAGCATCGGCGTGGCGACCTGGCCCAAGGACGCCGACAACGCCGAGGACCTGCTGGTGTGCGCCGACCAGGCGATGTTTGCCGCCAAGGAGGAGGGCCGCAATCGCTGGAAGGTCTTCACCCAGGCGCTGCTGCAGGCGGAGAGGGAGCGCCTGCGCATCACGCAGGACCTGCGCACGGCGCTGGCGTCTGGGCAGTTCGCGCTGCACTACCAGCCCATTGTCAATCTGCGCACGGGCAAGGTCTGCAAGGCCGAGGCCCTGATCCGCTGGGACCATCCGGTGCGCGGGCCGATCCACCCGGCCGATTTCATTGCCGTTGCGGAGGAAACCGGCCTTATCATCGACATCGGCCGCTGGGTGCTGACCGAAGCGCTGGACCAGCTTGCGCGCTGGCAGGTGCTGCTGGGCAAGGGCTTCCAGATCTCAGTCAACAAATCCCCCGTGGAGTTCAGCGCGCCTGCGATCGGGCCCGAGTCCTGGTCCAGCATGATCGAGCGCAGGAACGTGCCGGTGGGCAGCCTTGTCATCGAGATCACCGAAGGCTCGCTGATGGAGCAGAACGCCGATGTCATGGACCAGCTATCCCGCTTCCAGGCGGCCGGCATCGAGATCGCGCTCGACGACTTCGGCACCGGCTACTCGTCCTTGTCGTACCTGCGGCGCCTGGACATCGACTACATTAAGATCGACCAGTCCTTCATCCGCTCGCTGACGCGGGGCCCGGACGACGTGGCCTTGTGCCACGCCATCATCAGCATGGCGCATGCACTGCGCATCCGCGTGATTGCCGAGGGCATCGAGACCGAATCGCAGCGCGACATCCTGCTGGCTGCCGGCTGCGACTACGGGCAAGGCCACTTCTTCTGTCCGCCGGTGGAGGCCAGCGCGTTTGAGGCGTTTGCGAGCGCCGTGACTTGAATGCCATCGCACCAGAATGCAAACAGCGCGAGACCGGTTGGCTCGCGCTGTTTGCTTTTCAGCGCTGCTCATCCGTTGGGCGGGTAAGCAGGCTCTCCCTCGTCAGACCAGTGCCTGCAGGCGGTCGGCGGTGTCGACCAGCTGTTGCTTGAGCGGCAAAAGCAGGGCGTGGAGGCCGATGCCTTGGGGGATGGTGTCGCTCTGCAGCTCCAGCAAGGTCAGGAAGGACTGAAGGCCGGCGCTGACGCGCAGGATGTCGTCAGTGGCTTCGAGGATGTGGTCCTCGAGGGTGACGGCTTTGCTGGGCGGGGGTG
>NZ_JBYSZW010000068.1:0-38464 GCF_058787575.1 Cupriavidus sp. FW305-3-2-15-C-LB2 | reverse complement strand
CCCCCGGAGTCCCCCATGCGCCTAGATGACGAAGCCGAAAGCCAGCACGTTGAAGACCGCCGCGGCGGATTCGGCGGTGTCGGCGGCAAGACCATCGGCATCGGCACGGTCATCGTCGCGCTGGCGGCGTCCTATTTCTTCGGCATCGACCCGATGCTGATCATGCAGGGCGCCTCGGTGCTGCAGGGCTCCGGCCCGCAGCAGCAACAGCAGCAGGCGAACCGCCCGCCGGCGACGGATCAGATGACGGTGTTCACGCGCAAGGTGCTGGGCAATACCGAGCGCACCTGGCAACACATCTTTGAAGCCCAGCTGAACCGCCGCTATGCGCCCCCCACGCTGGTGCTGTTCTCGGGCGCCACACCCACGGCATGCGGCACCGGCCAGTCGGCGATGGGTCCGTTCTACTGCCCCGGCGACCAGAAGGTCTATATCGACCTGGCCTTCTATGACGAGCTGCGCCAGCGCTTCGGCGCCAGCGGCGACTTTGCCCAGGCCTATGTGATCGCGCACGAGATCGGCCACCATGTGCAGAACCTGCTGGGCGTATCGGACAAGGTCGACAGCGCGCGCCGCCGCATGGGCGAGGCGCAGGCCAACCAGCTCTCGGTGCGCATGGAACTGCAGGCCGACTGCCTGGCAGGTGTCTGGGCCGCCACCGCGCAGCGCGCCAACCAGCAATTGCTGGAGCCCGGCGATATCGAAGAAGGCCTGAAGGCCGCCGCCGCGATCGGCGACGACCGGCTGCAGCGCCAGTCGCAGGGCTATGTCGTGCCGGAGGCCTTTACCCACGGCTCCAGCGAGCAGCGCGTGCGCTGGCTGCGCCGCGGCATCGAGTCCGGCGATATCCGCAAGTGCGATACCTTCGCCTCGCGCGACCTGTAAGCGCAGGCTCCACCCCCGACGTGGGAAGGGTGCCGACAATGTGATGTTTGCGTTGCCCGGACTTTGTTCCCTGTCTATAATCGCCGGCAAGGCCGCATTGCGACGGCCAGTCGCCGGCGTCGATCCTCACCGATCCTTCCTGCCGCAGCGCCGGGTTCTCCCCTCAGGACCCCTGCAAGCGCCGCGGTGCACGCCGGCCCCGGTCTGCGGGCCACGCGCCCCCTGACCGACAGGCGACCCGACACGCGGCCAGATCTGCACCATCAGCAACATCGGCCCGGCTTTGCCGCGACTCGACGCCTCTTGCCGCTAAGCCTTGCGGCGTCTCCACACCCAAGCCGTTCCGTTCCAACCGCACCGGAGCCACGGCCGATCTTCACTTGCCGTGCGCCCGTGCCTGCCCTGATCTGACATGGCGTCGTTTTTCCTGAAGCGCCCGGCGTTTGCCTGGGTGCTGGCCATCCTGACCGTGGTAGCGGGCCTGGTGGCCCTGAACCGCATCCCCATCGCCCAGTACCCGGCGGTGGCGCCGCCCACGGTGATCGTCTATGCCGATTACCCGGGTGCGTCAGCGCGCACGGTGGAGGACCGCGTCACCGCGGTGCTGGAGCAGCAGATGCACGGCATCCCCGGCCTGCTCTACCTGGATTCCAGCAGCGAGGGCGGCACCGCCACGGTGACGCTGGGCTTCCGCCAGGGCACCGACCCGCAGCTGGCGCAGGTCAACGTGCGCAACCGCGTGGCGCAGGCCGAGCCCTTGCTGCCCGAGGCGGTGCGCCGCGGCGGCGTCTATGTCGACCAGGCCAGCAGCAGCGCCTTCATGTACGTGTCGCTGGTGTCCGACAGCGGGCAACTGGACGAGACCGCGCTGGGCGACTTTGCCGCGGGCTCGGTGCTGCCGCTGCTGCGCCGCCTGTCCGGCATCGGCAAGGCCGAGCCATACGGCGCCGAGTACGCGCTCCGGATCTGGTTCGATCCCGACAAGCTGCACGCCTTCAACCTGACCACGGCCGAGGTCGAGGCCGCCATCCGCGCGCGCAACGGCAACGTGACCCCCGGCCAGCTGGGCGCCGCGCCGGCGCTGCCGGGCCAGCCGTTCCAGGCGATCGTGCGTCCGCCCGCGCCGATGAGCGATGCGCAGGCGTTCGGGCGCATCGTGGTGCGCGCGGCCACCGACGGCTCGGCCGTGCTGCTGCGCGACGTGGCGCGGGTGGAGCTGGCCGCCAGCGACTACCGCTACGGCTCCACGCTGAACACGCGCGACGCCGCGTCGATCGGGCTGAAGCTGGCCGACGGCGCCAACGTGCTGCAGACCTCGCGCACCGTGCGCGCCGCGCTCGATGCCGCCAGCAAGGGCTTCCCCGGCGACGTGCGCTATGAGATCTCTTACGACGGCGCCACCTTCGTGCAGGCGTCGATCTCGCGCGTGGTGCTGACGCTGGTCGAAGCCACGGTGCTGGTATTCCTGATCCTGTACCTGTTCCTGGGCAACCTGCGCGCCACGCTGATCCCGTGCATCGTGGTGCCGGTATCGCTGCTGGGCACGGTCGCGTGCCTGTATGCGCTGGGGCTGTCGCTGAACGTGATCACGCTGTTCGGCGTGGTGCTGGCGATCGGCATCCTGGTGGACGACGCCATCGTGGTGGTCGAGAACGTCGAGCGCATCATGCGCACCGACGGCGTGGGCGCGATGCAGGCCGCGGCGCGCTCGATGCGCGAGGTCTCGGGCGCGCTGGTGGCGGTGACGCTGGTGCTGTGCGCGGTGTTCGTGCCGATGGCGTTCTTCGGCAGCGCGGTGGGCGTGATCTACCGGCACTTCGCGGTGACGCTGGCGGTATCGATCGCGTTCTCGCTGTTCTTTGCGCTGACGCTGGCGCCGGCCATGTGCGCCAGCCTGCTGCGCCACAGCGCGGCGCCGGCGCGCGGGCCGCTGGCCTGGTTCGATGCGCGCTTTGCCGCCTTCACCGGGCGCTATGCCGGCTGGGTGCAGGCGCTGCAGCGCAGGCGGCTGCGCTGGCTGGCGGTCTACCTGGCGTTGACGCTGGCATGCGGCTACGCCTTGTGGAAGATGCCCAGCGGCTTCCTGCCAGAAGAGGATACCGGCGAGATCGTGGTCGATGTCGAGCTGCCCGCCGGCAGCACGCAGGCCGACACGCGCCGGCTGGTGGCCGGGCTGGAACAGTGGATGCGCGACCAGCACTACCCGGTGCATTCGAGCTTTGCCGTGCTGGGCTGGTCCAGCGGCGGCAGCGGCGAGCAGCGCGCCAGCCTGTATATCGGCCTGACCGACTGGAAAGCGCGCGGACGCAAGCACACGGCCCAGGCCGTGCTGGAGCGGCTGTCGGCCGGGCTGGAAACCTGGCCAGGCCGCGGCGCGGCGCAGCTGTTTGCGTACAACAGCTCGGCGCTGCCGGAACTGGGCAGCATCGGCGGCCTGGACATGCGCCTGGTGGCGCGCCAGCCGGTGGGGCGCGAGGCGCTCTTCGCCGCGCGCGACAAACTGCTTGAGCGCGCCAGGCAGGACCCGGTGCTGGGCGAGGTGCGCGCCACCACCGGCCAGCCGGTGCCGGCGCTGGACCTGAAAATCGACTACCGCAAGGCCGAGGCCTTCGGCGTCGATGCCGATACCGTGCACCACACGCTGTCGGCCACGCTGGGCTCGCGCTATATCGACGAAGTCGCGCGCGAGGGCCGCGTGCGCCGCGTGATCCTGCAGGCCGACGCGCCGTTCCGCATGCAGCCGGACCAGCTCGCGCGCGTGCACGTGCGCAACGCACAGGGCGCGATGGTGTCGCTGGCCGCGTTCGCCTCGCTGGAATGGGGGCGCGGCGAGGTCACGCTGGAGCGCTTCGACGGCTTCAGCTCGGTGCGCATCAATGCCGAGGTCGCGCCGGGCCACACCACCGGCGCGGCCATGACGCGGCTGGCCGAACTGGTGCGCGAGCTGGGGCCGGAATACGACGTGCGCTGGACCGGGCGCGCCTTCGAGCAGGAGCAGACCGGCACGCAGGCGCCGTGGCTGTTCGCGCTGTCGCTGCTGTTTATCTTCCTGTGCCTGGTGGCGCTGTATGAAAGCTGGACCCTGCCGCTGGCGGTGATCGCGATCGTGCCGACCGGCCTGATGGGCGCGGCCGCGGCGATCTGGCTGCGCGGCATGCCCAACGATGTCTACTTCAAGGTGGGTGTGGTGGTGATCATGGGGCTGGCGGCCAAGAACGCGATCCTGATCGTCGAATATGCCGAGCAGTTGCGGCGCAGCGGCGCGGGCATGGGCGCGGTGGAGGCCGCCACGCGCGCGGCGCGCCAGCGGCTGCGGCCGGTGGTGATGACCTCGCTGGCCTTTGTGCTGGGCGTGGTGCCGCTGGCAATCAGCACCGGCCCGGGCGCGGGTGCGCAACAGGCGGTCGGCACCGGCGTACTGGGCGGCATGCTGGGTGCGACGGTGCTGGGTACGCTGGCGGTGCCGCTGCTCTATGCCGCGATCGCGCGCAGGTTGCCGCGCGCGCAGCCGGAGCCCGGACACGACTCGACCGCCACGCAGCCGCCTTCGGCATGAGGAGCATGCCTGCGCGCTAACGCGGTCACGAGCCGAGGGAAGAGAAAAGCGCCTGCCTGGCGAAGAGAGAAGGAGGAGGAGGTCAGCCGGGCAGGCGGGAGAGAAAACTTGCGGCCACCGCAGTGGCCGCACGAGGTCTTTGGGAAGACCTGCGAGGATCAGACGCGATAGCCGTACAGCGAGCCGTCACCGGTGCGGGAATTGTCGAGCGCACGATCGGCAATATCACCGGTGAAGGTGTGCGCACCTTCGCTGAAGGTATCGAACTTGTCCTTCTTCGAGATCTCGCCGCTGAAGCTATGCGAGCCTTCGGTGAAGCTGTCGAACTTGCCGTCGCGGCGCGAGCCTTCCGAGTACGGGTCGAAGCGGCCGGTGCGGGCTCCGTCCGTGTATGTATCGAACTTGCCTTGCTTGGCGCCGTCCGTATACACATCGTACTTGCCGGCCTTCAGCGCATCGGCGTACACATCAAACTTGCCAACCTTGCTGGCAGCGGGGGCAGCCAACGCCACAGCGGACGCGGCGACCGCCGCGAACACAAGCGCGCCGCCAAGGATACGTCTGGCGATCATTTGGGACTCCTTCAACTGATTTCGTCGTTCTTTCTTGTATGGACCGGGATGAGACTCCGGCCGCCCTGCAATCTATGTTGCGATGCGAGCACGGACTGAAGATTAGTCACAGTCCGCGCAAGCAGAAATACCGCTGCGACGAATGGTGCGTTGCGAGTCGTGAAACGTCTGGCTTGCCGATGAATGGTGTCGATGGATTGCCGGGCACACGCGGCGCAGGACGCGCCTGCGTGGCCCCGGCAGCACGCCTCAGGCGGCTGGGATTTGGCTCAGGATGCGGCTCAAAGCGTGTACTGGCCGCTGGCTTCCGGCTGGAACGCGATCCCGGCGACACTCACCTGCTGCTCGCGGCCGTCGGGCAGCCGGTAGCTGACGGTCTGGCCGGCGCGCGCGCCCAGCAGCGCCTGGCCCACCGGCGACAGCACCGACAGCCGGCCGGCATCAAAGTCGGCCGCGTCGGGGTACACCAGCGTCCAGTTGCGCGGGGCCTGCTCGCCCGGCAGGTTGCAGACCAGGCGCGTGTTCATGGTGACCACGTCGGTCGGGATCTCTTCTGGCGCGACGATGGTGGCGCGCGCCAGCAGGCTGTCGAGCATGTCCTCAAGCTGCGCCGAGCCGGCGCGGCTGGCGATGCGCTCCAGGCGGGTCACGTCGAGTTCGGTCAGGTACAGGGTGGCGGTATTCGTTTTGGTGGCCGTCATGGCGGGTCCTCCGGCAGTCGGGTGGTTTGGCGCGGCCCGGCCAGCATGGCAGGCGGCGGCGGTCAGGTCTTGCACGTTGGCATGCCGCGCAGCAGCGCGGACATCAACGGATCGGCGAAAGCCTTGCGGCAATTGCCGGCAACAACGGAAACGCTGGCTCAGGCCCGGTTCGGCCCGGGCCCCGCTTGTGGGAGACGAATCAGGCTGGGAACCGGGCGGAATCAGGCGGTGCGCTGATCCGGCGGGGAGAGACCGCGCGCGTGGCGCGCTGGGGCAGGATGTTGGCCGTGACGATCGCGCACGCGTGCGCGCGGCCGGTCCGCATCAGGCGGACAGGCGCATCGGGCATCGGCGTCAGGCGATCAGTCATGGTCATGCAGAAGGTTTGATCAGGGGCAGCGGATGGTTCTCTGAACAGGCGAGCCGCGTAAGTCGTTGCTCACTACGTCGCTCACTGGCTGCGCTGCCGCCGGGGCCCGTGCACCGCAGTGGTGCGATCACGGGAATAGCCATCGTAGCACAGCGACGCGCCTGCGCGCCTCACCCATTGGCAGCATGCCCGGCCTCGTGCGCGCCCGCATGGCATTCACAGGCCGCGCCGGCCGCGGCCTGCTGCAGGTTCTGCAGGATGCCGCACTCACTGGCGGGCTGGTGGTGGTGACAGGTCTCGCGCAGCGCGCGCAACTGCCCCTCAAGCGCCTCCAGCGCCACCCGCTGCGCATGGATCTGCGCGATCTGGCGGTCCAGCAGCGTATTGATGTCGTCGCAGTCCTGCGACGGATTGCGCTCGAACTCGCGCAGCCGCCGCACATCCGACAGGCCCATGCCGAGCGAGCGGCAGTGGCGCACGAAATTCAGCTGGACCAGGTGGCCATCGTCATAGCGGCGATAGCCGTTGGCCTCGCGCCGCGGCGCGTCGAGCAGGCCTTCGCGTTCGTAATAACGGATGGTCTCGACATCGCAGCCGCTGGTACGGGAGAGTTCGCCGATGCGCATATTGTTTCCTCTGTGCCCTGGCAATCCCAGTAACCACTACAGGGTTGGCGATAGTGTAGGCCAGTCCTGGCTAGTGTGCAGAGGCGGCGGATTCGCCGCCTGGCTCGCGATTCCCGGTCCGGGTTGAGCAGCGCCAGGGCAACTGGTTGCACATGGTGTGGTATCCCTCATGCTTGAGGCCTGCGCCACGGCGCATCCTGTAGAATTCCTTGAACACTTACTGACAAGCCGTCCTCACGTGCGCTCCATCTGGCTTCTGCTGCTGATCCTGATGCTGGCCTGCCTGCCTTTCCAGGGCTGGGCGGACACGTTCGCGCACGCCATGGCGTCCCCTGCCGATACGGCGGGCGCACCGGCCCCCACCGCTGGCAGCGCCGACCTCGACGACACTGCCGCCATGGGTGACCAGCCATCACCCCTCTCCGAAACCACCGAGCCGCAACTGCAGCCCGGTGCCGACCTCGCCGAGCAACTCCTGCCGGCACCTCCGTTGCGCTTTGCGGCCTGGTCCGGCCGTGTGGCGCCGCCGCGCTATGCCGGCGTTCCGCTGCCCGACCCCGACCTGCCGCTGTTGCCGCGTCCCCCACGCGCCTGAATCCCGCTGGCGCGGCCTGGCCGCGCTCGCCCGTTCCTGCGTGCCGTGCCCCGGCGCGCGCCTGCGGCCCGTCCGCGTCTTTCCGCCGTACTGCTCCACCACATACTCATGAAACGCGTATTGCTTTTCCTGGCGACCAACCTCGCCGTCATGCTCGTCCTCAGCATCACCGCCAGCGTGCTGGGGGTGAATCGTTACCTGACTGCCAATGGCCTGAACCTGGGCACCCTGCTCGCGTTCGCCGCGCTGATGGGCTTCGGCGGCGCCTTCATCTCGCTGCTGATGTCCAAGACCATCGCCAAGTGGTCCACCGGCGCGCAGGTCATTACCCACCCCAGCACCAGCACCGAGCTGTGGCTGGTGCAGACCGTCGAGAAGCTGGCGCAGCGCTCCGGCCTGCCCATGCCTGAAGTGGCCATCTACGACGGCGAGCCCAACGCCTTCGCCACCGGCGCGACCAAGAACAGCTCGCTGGTGGCGGTGTCCACCGGCCTGCTGCAGTCGATGTCGCACGACGAAGTCGAAGCGGTGCTAGCGCACGAGGTGGCGCACGTGGCCAATGGCGACATGGTGACGTTGACGCTGATCCAGGGCGTGGTCAACACGTTCGTGATCTTCCTGGCGCGCGTGGTCGGCTACTTCGTCGACTCGATGTTGCGCAAGAGTGACGAGGAGTCGAGCGGGCGGGGCATCGGCTACATGGTCACGGTGGTCGTCTGCGAAATCGTGTTCGGCATCCTGGCCAGCATCATCGTGGCCTGGTTCTCGCGCCACCGCGAATTCCGCGCCGACGCCGGCGCGGCCGGCCTGATGGGTTCGCCCACGCCGATGGTGGCGGCGCTGCGCCGCCTCGGCGGCCTGGACCCGGACGGCCTGCCGCAGAACATGCAGGCGATGGGCATCGCCGGCGGCAAGTCGTGGCTGGCGCTGTTCTCGAGCCATCCGCCCATTGAGCAGCGCATTGCCGCGCTGCAATCCGCGCGCTGAAGCCCGGGGCAAGCAATGCCCCCGGCGCCGGGGCCTGACACTGGCGCGGCGCCGGCTACCTGACAGGGAGTTTTCGATGCGATCGAGCGTGCTGGAACCGACAAGCCCCGCGTGGCGCGACACGCTGGCGCGATGTCGCCATGATTGCTACCACACGCCTGGCTGGCATACTGCCGCCGAGCGCAGCGACCACGGCAGCGCTGCCGCGGTGCTGGTGCGTGACGGCGCCCACGAGTTGCTGGTTCCGCTGGTGCGCCGGCCCATTGCCTGCGGCAGCTGGGATGCCACCTCGGCCTATGGCTACGGCGGCCCGGTGTTGAGCACCGATGTCCCGGCCGGGTTTGCCGAGGAGGCACTGGGCGCGGCGCTCGCGCTGCTGCGCGAGTGCGGCTGCGTGTCGTGGTTTATCCGCCTGCACCCACTGCTCAATGCCGACTGGAACAGCCGCCTCGGGCTGGTGATGGATCAGGGCGAGACGGTATCCGTCGACCTGACCAAGAGTGCCGAGCAGCTATGGCACGAAACGCAGGCGCGCCACAGGCTGGGCATCAACCGCGCCCGGCGCGCGGGCGTGAGCGCACGCCTGGACCGTGATTTCGCCATGCTGCCGCGCTTTATCGCGCTGTACAACGCGACCATGGCGCGTTTGGGCGCGTTGCCCTACTACTTCTTCGACGCGCAGTACTACCGCACCCTGGTGCGCGCGCTGGGCGACGACCTGCTGCTGTTCGTGGCGGAGGAAGACGGCCGCATGATCGGCGCGGCGCTGTTCACCGTGGCCCGGGGGACGGGCATCATGCAATATCACCTGTCCGCCTGGGACTGGGCGTACCGCCACCTCCAGCCGACCAAGACCGTGATCCATGCCGCGCGCGAATGGGGCCGCACCAACGGCCTGCACTACCTGCACCTGGGCGGCGGGCTGGGTTCGGCCAAAGACTCGCTGTATGAGTTCAAGCGCGGCTTTTCGCACGATACGCATGTGTACCGGACCCAGCGCCTGGTGGTGGACCCCGACCGGTACGTGGCGCTGTCCGGCGGCGACAAAGCCACGCTGGATGACCTGAGTGGCTTCTTTCCGGCTTACCGGCGCCCGGGCGCGCGCTTCGGGCCGCCGCAGGCGGATGCCGGCGACAACGTGCCGGCGCTCGCGGCATTCAAGACCGGGACCTGAAGCCGGACTGCTGCGGCGCTAGTCGACCACCCGGCCCCGCAGCACCTTGACCTGACTGCGCTGGCTCTTGGATTCCAGCCGGCGCCGGCGTGATGCCAGCGTGGGCCGCGTGGCACGGCGCACGCGCGGCGGCGTGGCCACGCTGCGCACCAGTTCGTGCAGCCGCCGCACCGCTTCGTCGCGGTTCTGGTCGAGGCTGCGGAACTGCTGCGCCTTGATCACCACCACGCCGTCGCGCGTGATGCGGTGGTCGTGCAGCGCCAGCAGGCGTTCCTTGTGGTCGGGCGCGAGCGAGGAGGCATGCACGTCGTAGCGCAGGTGCACGGCATTGGACACCTTGTTGATGTTCTGGCCGCCCGCACCCTGCGCCCGGATCGCCGTGATCAGGTATTCGTGATGGGGGATGACGAGGTCGTCGGTCATGGTGGGATCATAGCAAGCGCTGGTGGCACTACCGCCACGCATAGCCGATGCCAACCCCGTAAGTGACCTGGTTGCGCGTGCCGCGCTGGGTCACGATGGGGCTGTCGGCGGCATCGCCGGTCAGGCGCTGGCCGTACACCATCGCCCCCCATACCAGTGCTTGTCGAACTGGTAGAGCAACGCCAGCCAGCCGGTGAACTGTTCCAGGCCCCCGCCCGGGCTATAGACAGGCAGGCCGCTGGCCGCCGAATCCGACGGGGTGACGCCGAAATAGGTGCGGTTGAAACTGCCGCTGACCCACGTCGCGCCCAGGCCGGCTCCCGCATAGACCCGCGGGTGCAGCGGCACCCACAGCGAACCCGTTGCAGCGATATGCGTGCCGCCGTAGATGATGCCGGCATTGGTCATCACGTTGACGCCGCCGCGCAAGCGCCAGGGGACACGGCCCTGGTTCAGGTATTCATAGCCGACGTAGCCGCCGGCCTCGAACGTGGTGTCGATCTCGTGCAGGCGCGAGACCACCGGATCGTCAACGTCGTTGCGTCCAAGGCGCAACCCCACTGCCGGTCCCCACTGGAAACCGGTTAGCCCGCCAAAGTTGAACTGCGCATACGGGCCATACCATTCCAGCAGCCGGCCGCCCGGCGTGACATAACGCAGGCCCGGCACCACGCCGATCATGCGGTCCTTGCCGCCGGCAAACTCGGTGGTAGAGCCAATGCCAAGCCCGGCCATATTGGGGAGCGAACCCGGCAGGCTCAGCGGCGCAGCGGACACCGAGGTTGCTGCGCCGGCGAGCAACAGTGCTGCCAGCACGCCGCCCAGCTTGCGCAGGGGCGTTGTCGAAATTGCCATGGTGGTTTCCGGGAGCGCGGCACACGGCCCGCCGCGCGAGATTGCGTGGATCGAGTGAATCTATCAGCACTGTCGCGCGGCACGGCGAGGTGCGTGCTGAGAGTTTTCAGGGCGCGATTTAAAGCCGCGCCCGCTGTGCTGACCCGCTGATGTGAAATGTTCCGGCGCGGTTCGGGCACGCTGCGCGCAGCCGACGGCAGCCGCATCATGTTCCAGCGCATCGGCAACAGCACCCTGGCGCTGGTCGACTACTTCTCCGCCGCCGACCTGCTGCTGCGCACTGCGTTGCACCTGAGCGCCGTGCTGGCCGCCAGCGCGCTGGCGCTGGCGTTGCTGATGTGGGTCACCTTGCAGGGCATCGGCAAGCTGTTCTCGCACTGCCTCGCGCGCGGCGAAGCGCTGCGCGCGCTGCCCGAGACCGACGCGCTGACGGGCCTGACCAACCGCCGCGAGTTCGAGGCGCGCTTCGGCATCGAGTACGAGCACTGCCTGCGCGACAAGACGCCGATGTCGATGCTGATGATCGATATCGACCGCTTCAAGCGCATCAACGACAACTGGGGCCACGCCAGCGGCGAACGCGGGCTGCGGAAGCTGGCCAGTGTCATCGCACTAAACTTCGGGAGGAATTTTGGCGCGCCCGGCTGGGATCGAACCAGCAACCCCTGCCTTCGGAGGGCAGTACTCTATCCATTGAGCTACGGGCGCACAGGACGGTTTTGCAACCGGTTTGTGGGTACAGCGGTTGCGGCGGGCGAGTGCCGCCGCAGGAAAGTCGTATAGGATACCGCGTTTGCCCCGTGCCGTCCATGCGGGCCCGCCAGGGGCTTCAGGGAACGTCTCGCAACCGCCGCTTTTTGGCACTGGCGGGGGGCCTTTGGCGCTATAATCGCCAGCTATTTGCGTCAAATCGTGCCCGCCACACCGCCGATGCAATGAGTCGACCGGGGTCAAGGCCGCGCGGCTTGTTGTCGGCGACAATCAGGTCCGGTCCGGGAGACAGTCCGCAGCGCGCAAATAGCAACAGACCCAAGTCAGGCAAGGGCCGCAGCCAGCACGGGCGGTCCGCATGGGGCCGGACAGCGGTCAGCGAGTGACCAAGACCGGGCCAGAATAAGCAAGCCGAGCGTAAGCGGCCAGAAGGTTTCCTGCAAAACTGAGAGTTCTGTATGAGCGACGTCCACAACGAACACGACGAACACGAGTCTCCCATCAAGACCCCGAAGCAACTGATCGCAGTTGTGATCGCGGCTTTCCTGGTGCCGATCATCGTGATCATTCTGCTGGTCAACTTTGTCGGACACGGCTCGACTGAAAGCGCCGGCGCCGCCACCACGGCGGAAGCCGTCAACGACCGCATCAAGCCGGTTGCCTCGCTCGAAATCAAGGATCCCAACGCGCCGCGCGTCTTCAAGACGGGCGAGCAGGTCTACAAGGAAATCTGCGCCGCGTGCCACGCCACCGGCGCGGCGGGCGCACCCAAGTACGCCAACGCCGGCGACTGGACCGCGCGCATCGGCCAGGGCTTTGACGGCCTGATGAAGTCGGTGATAAACGGCAAGGGCGCGATGGCCGCGCGTGCCGGCACCACGCCGGACGACTACGCCGACTACGAACTGGCCCGTGCCGTGGTCTACATGGCCGACGCCGGCGGTGCCAAGTTCCCGGAACCGGCTGCCCCGGCTGCCGCCGCGCCGGCGACTGCCGCAGCCCCTGAAGCCGCCGCCGCTCCGGCCGCCGGTGCCGCGCCTGCACCGGCAGCTCCCTCGGCAGCGGCCCCGGCAGCTGCTGCCGCCGCACCCGCTGCTGCGCCGGCCGCCTCGGCCGACGTGGGCAAGAAGGTCTACGAGCAGGTCTGCGCCGCCTGCCACGCCGCCGGCGTGGCCGGTGCGCCCAAGTTCGGCGACAAGGCCGCCTGGGCGCCGCGCCTGAAGGAAGGCATGGACGCGGTCCACAACTTTGCGCTCAAGGGCAAGGGCGTGATGCCGCCCAAGGGTGGCTACGCCGGCCCGGACGCCGACGTGATCGCCGCCTCGGACTACATGGCCAACGCCGCCAAGTAAGTCCGCCTGCTGCAAACAAAAAGCCCGCGCACATTGCGCGGGCTTTTTTTCGTCCGTACCGCTTGCGCGGCCGCTACACCACGCGCGAGTACCGCGCCCGCGGCACGAAGCGCACCGGCTGCGCGCCATCGTTGGCGGCAACGGCCTGGGCACCCGTGGACGCTGGCCGCGCGGCGTCTTCGCGCAGGTAGCGGTCGAACACCATCGCCACGCGCCGCACCAGCAGCCGGCCCAGCGGCGTCACGGTGATGCGGTCCGGCGCGCATTGCACCAGTCCGTCCGCGCCCAGCGCGGCGAGGTCGGCCAGTTCCGGCGCAAAGGCCGTGCCGAAGCGGATGCCGTGGCGCGCTTCCAGCGCCGGGATATCGAGCACTCCATTGCACATCAGAGCGCCGATGATCTCGCGCCGCAGGTGGTCGTCGGCGCTCATCGCCACGCCGCGCGCCAGCGGCAGGCGGCCGTGGTCGAGCGCGCCGTAGTACTCGTCCAGCGTGCGCGCATTCTGCACGTAGCGCCCCGCGATCGCGCCGATCGCGGAAATGCCGAGCCCGACCTGGTCGTAGCCGGCATGCGTTGAGTAACCCTGGAAGTTGCGCTGCAGCCGCCCTTCGCGCTGGGCCACGGCGAGGTCGTCGTCGGGCAGCGCGAAATGGTCCATACCTATGTAGACGTAGCCCTCGGCGCTCAGCCGCTCGATGGTGGAGACCAGGATGTCGAGCTTCTCGCCGGCGGGCGGCAAGGCGTTTTCATCGATGCGGCGTTGCGGCTTGAACACATGCGGCAGGTGCGCGTAGCTATAGACCGAGAGCCGGTCGGGGCGCAGCGCCAGCACCTGATCGATGGTGCGGCCAAAGCGCGCCGCGGTCTGGTGCGGCAGGCCGTAGATCAGGTCCAGGCTGACCGAGCGGAAACCCAGCGTGCGTGCGGCATCCACCACGGCGCGGGTCTCTTCGAAGGGCTGGATGCGATGGATGGCCTGCTGGACCTTGGGATCGAAATCCTGCACGCCCAGGCTGACGCGGTTGAAGCCCAGTTCGGCCAGCAGCGCCATGCGGGCGTGGTCGACGCGGCGCGGATCGATCTCGATCGAATGCTCGCCCTCGGCCGCCAGCTCGAAATGCTCATGCAGCAGCGCCATCACGCGGCGCATCTCGCCGGGGTCGAGGAAGGTCGGCGTGCCCCCGCCCCAGTGCGACTGCAGCACCTGGCGACGCGGCCCGAGCCGGTCTGCCACCAGCGCCATTTCGCGGCCCAGGTAGTTGACGTAGCGGGCGCTGCGGCCATGGTCGCGCGTGATGATCTTGTTGCAGCCGCAGTAGTAGCAGATGTTCTCGCAGAACGGGATATGCAGGTACAGCGACAGCGGCGCCGGCGCGTCGGCGCGGCAGGCGGCCAGTGCGTCGTGGTACAGCGACAGGTCGGGGCCGTTGTGGAAGCGGTCGGCCGTCGGGTACGAGGTATAGCGCGGGCCGTTGCCGTCGATGCGGCCGGCCAGCGCACGGAAGTCGGACAGCGCGCGGCGGTCGGGCGCAGGGGAAGGTATGGCAGACGGGATCATGGGGGCGCGGGGGTATGAGTGTATGACGGCCCATCGTAGGGCCGCACCGCCGCCGGCGCGTTGACCGCCGTCAAGCGCGGGCATTGGACCCTGCGGGCGGCAGGCGTCACATTGGTGTCATGTGCGGCGGATACGCTGCGCGCCACCGCCGGCCCGCGCGTCACCTGCCCCCTGCAATGCCAACTCCCGACCAGACTCCGATGTTTCCGCCGTACCTACCGCTGCGCAGGCACCTGGCAGCACCGGCCCGGCACCGGCGCCGCCTGCTTGCCGCCGCCGGCGCGGCCCTGGCCCTGCCCGCCTGGCCAGCACTGTCGCAGGCGCGCCGCACGATCGTGGTCGGCCACCTGCTCGACCGCGGCGGCGCACAAGCCGACCTTGCGCGCGACTACCTGGCCGGGGCCAAGGTCATGTTCGACGCCGTCAACGCCGGCAACGGCCCGGTGCGCATCGCGCACGTGGTCCGCGACGCCGATCCCGACCCGCGCCGCGCGCTGGCGCAGGCGGTGTCGCTGGCCGATACCGACCGCGCCGAGCTGCTGTTCGGCCCGGGCGACCGGCTGTTGCCGGCGCTGGCGGCATCGGCCGAGCTGGGCCGGCGCGGCGTGCAGATCGTGGCGCCGCTGTCGGGCCTTGCGCTGACGGCCGACAACGTCTGGTTCACCCGTGCCGACTACCAGGCCGAACTGGACGCGGCGGTACGCCAGCTGCGCAGCTACGGCATGACCAGCATCGCGCTGGCCCTGGCGCCGGACTTCGCCGCCCCGTCGCTGGCCCGGCTGGAGGCGCAGACCGGGACGCGCGCGGTGCCGCTCGACGCCAATCCCGAGGCCGCCGCCCGGCGCATCGCCGCCACCCGCCCGGGCGCGGTGATCGTGGCGGGCGATACCCTCGCCTACGCCGGACTGGGCCGCGCGCTGGCGGTGCAGGGCTGGTACGGTTTCCTGGTCGGGCTGTCGTCGGTCAGCGCCACCGCCGCGCGCGAAATCCTGGGCGCTGGCTACAACGGCGGCATGGTGCTGACCCAGGTCGCGCCCGGGCCGCAACAGGCCACGCTGCGGGTGGTGAAGGAACACGTGGCGCGCATGAAGCAATACCTGGATGAGCCGCCGTCGCCGGCCACGCTGGCCGGCTATATCGGCGCGGCATGGCTGGCGCGCGCGCTGGCCGGCCTGCGCGGCAGCGGCGCGGCCGAGATGCGGCGGGCACTGCAGGGGCGCGTGGACGTGGGCGATTTCCCGCTCGACTTCACGCACGGGCAGCGCGGCTCGCAGTACGTCACGCTGGCGGCGTCAGCCGCGCGGTAGGGACAGGCGCGCGGGCAGGCCGCCTTCGGGGCGGTTGCTCAGGGTCAGCTCGCCGCCATGGCGCGCGGCAATGTCGGCCGCGATCGACAACCCCATGCCGACCCCGCCGGTGGCGCGGCTGCGCGAGGATTCGCCGCAGTAGAACGGCTCGAGCAGCACAGCCGCAATACCAGGTATGCCTGCACCCGGCGTCTTGTCAGCCTGGTATGCCTTTGTATCGGGACTGTAGCGCCCCGTTCAGCCCGGGGCCGTCTTGCCGCCGGTTCCCAGCAGTGCCTTGAGCGCGCCGAGCCGGTCCTTGGGGCTCATCGCCGGGGTTTCATCCACCGGCGCAGGCGCCTCCTCCAGCTTCATCTCGCCGATAAAGCGCGAAGGCTGGCACGAGTAGGTTTCGCGCGCACGCTTGCGCTTCTTGCACCAGCTGACATGCAGGCTGCGCTGGGCGCGGGTGATGCCGACATACATCAGCCGCCGCTCTTCCTCGATCTTCTCGTCGCTCATGTCCTCGTCTTCGCGGCAGTGCGGCAGGATGCCCTCCTCCACACCGACCAGGAACACGTGCGGATACTCCAGCCCCTTGGACGCATGCAGCGTGGACAGCCGCACCGCGTCGGGATCTTCCTCGCGGCCTTCCAGCATGCTCATCAGCGCCACGGTCTGGGTCAGCTCCAGCAGGTTCTTGCCTTCGCTGCCGAAGCCGTCGGCATTGTCGAAACCGGTGGCTTCCTCGCCCTCGGCGCCTTCGGGCTTGGTGCCCTTGCGCTTGAGCCAGTCCAGGAATTCCAGCGTGTTGGTCCAGCGCGACTGCGCCTGCCGTTCGTCGAAGCTGTCGTACAGGTAGGCCTCGTAGTGGATCCCTTCCATCAGGTCGTCCAGCACCACGGTGGCGGGATCCTTGGCCGCGCGGTCGGCCAGCCGTACCATCGATTCGCAGAACACGCGCAGCGGCTCCAGCTGGCGCGGCTGCAGCTTGCCTTCGATACCGCCCATCATCGCGGCCTCGAACAGCGACACCTTGGCCTGTCCGGCAAAGGTGCCCAGCACTTCCAGCGTGGTGTTTCCCACGCCGCGGCGCGGCGTGGTGATGGCGCGGATAAAGGCGGGATCGTCGTCGGGATTGGCAATCAGGCGCAGGTAGGCGCAGATGTCCTTGATCTCGGCCTTGTCGAAGAAGCTCTGGCCGCCTGAAAGCACATAGGGAATGCGCTCGCGCCGCAGGATCTGCTCAAACAGCCGCGCCTGGTGGTTGCCGCGATACAGGATGGCGTAGTCGCGGAACTGCGCGCGGCGCTCGAACTTGTGCGCGGACAGGCGGAACACCACCGACTCGGCCTCGTGCTCCTCGTCGTTCATCGGGTGGATGGCGATGGGGTCGCCCATGCCGTGCTCGCTCCACAGCTTTTTGTCGAACAGCTTGGGATTGTTGGCGATAACCGCGTTGGCCGCTTCCAGGATGCGCACGGTGGAGCGGTAGTTCTGCTCCAGCTTGATCACCTTCAGGTCCGGAAAATCGGTCTGCAGCCCGCGCAGGTTGTCCAGCGTGGCGCCGCGCCAGCCGTAGATGGCCTGGTCGTCGTCGCCCACCGCGGTAAAGGCCGGCGCGCGCAGGTGCGAGCCGCCCGCCAGCAGCTTGAGCAACTGGTACTGGCAGGCGTTGGTGTCCTGGTATTCGTCGACCAGGAAGTAGCGCAGGCGGTTCTGCCACTTGAGCTGCACCGCTTCATTGCGCGCGAACAGTTCGGCCGGCAGGCGGATCAGGTCGTCGAAATCCACCGCCTGGTAGGCATGCAGCGTGGCCACGTAGTTGCGGTAGACCAGCGCGGCCTGGTGCTCGTCGGCATTGGCGGCCTGCGCGATCGCTGCCTCCGGATCGACCATGCCGTTCTTCCACAGCGAGATCGTGCCCTGCACGCCGCGGATCAGCTTCTTGTCGGTGGTGCCGAGCTGCTCCTGGATCAGGCCGAAGCAGTCGTCCGAATCCATGATCGAAAACTGCGGCTTCAGGCCCACGTGCTCGGCCTCCATGCGCAGGATCTGCACCCCGAGCGAGTGGAAGGTACAGACCGTCAGCTGTTTGAGCGGAATGCGCTTGCCCTCGCGCGTAGTCTTGCCCTCCATCAGCTTGCCGATGCGCTCCTGCATCTCCTTGGCGGCCTTGTTGGTAAAGGTGACGGCGGCGATATGGCGCGGCTCGAAGCCCTTGTCCTCGATCAGATGCGCGATCTTCTGCGTGATCACCCGGGTCTTGCCGGAGCCCGCCCCGGCCAGCACCAGGCAAGGGCCGTCCAGGTAGCGGACGGCTTCGGATTGGGCGGAGTTCAGGCCATGGGTCATGCGTGGGATGCGGTTGGAGGCAGGGAAATCGGCAGGAACAGCGGAAGGCCAGGCGGGACACGCCAGCACCCAAGAAACGGGCACGGCGGCAAAGCTGCCGATGTTAACACGCTGGCCGCGGCAGGTCAGTCAGCGCAAGCCGCGTTGACACGGCCGGTTGTGTCACCGGCGTAACACTTCGTAAAGGCCGGAGCCAATCGCGCAACCAAACGCTCTAACTAGTATGTCCCCCTGGCCTGCGCGGCGGGGTTGACATGCTTGAATCATCACATCGGAGCCAATAATGAAAACCCTGCAGACTTTGACCAAGGTGACCCTGATCGGCGTGACCGTCGCGGCCTTTGCCGGTTGCGCGGATATGACCCCGAAGCAGCGTAATACCGCCATTGGCGCGGGCGCGGGCGCCGTGGGCGGCGCCATCCTCACCGACGGTAGCGCGCTGGGTACGCTGGGTGGCGCGGCCGTGGGCGGCGTGATCGGTAACGTTGTCACCGACGACAAGAAGAAGTAAGCCAGACCACCGCAGCGACAGGTACGGCAGGCTCCCCTGGCCCGTTTGACAAAGGCCGGGGCCTCCCGTACATTGCGCGCATCCGACCGGGAGAGCGCGCATCGCCTGCGCCGCCGAAGGGGTATCACCCGAAAACTCTCAGGCACCACGGACCGATCGGATCGGCATGCAATATGCACACGATGCATGCCGAACTCTGGAGAGCGGCACCCGCCATTCGTGGCGAGCGTGCCCACCGAAGGGGCGCACGAGGACGGGGTCCGGCAGGATCCGCCTTGTAATCTCTCAGGTATCGAGGACAGAGGGGTCATCCGCCGCAGCGGATTGCCACGCCACATTCAGGCGCGGCGAGCATTGCGGCGGATGGCCCTTTTTTGTTTTCGCCAACCGAGACTGCCCCAGAGGATTCCATGACGCTCCAGGCCACGCCCCTCAACGCCATCCACCGCGCCCTCGGCGCCCGCATGGTTGATTTCGGCGGCTGGGACATGCCGGTCAACTACGGCTCCCAGATCGAAGAACACAATGCTGTGCGCACCGACGCCGGCATGTTCGACGTGTCGCACATGTGCGTGGTCGACCTCGCCGGCGCCAATACCCGCAGCTTCCTGCGCGGCCTGCTGGCCAACAATGTCGACAAGCTGCAGACCCCGGGCAAGGCGCTCTACTCCTGCATGCTGGATGAGAAAGGCGGCGTGATCGACGACCTGATCGTCTACTTCTTTGCCGAGGACCACTTCCGCCTGGTCGTCAACGCCAGCACCGCGCTGGGCGACATCGAATGGATCCGCGCGCGCAATGCCGCCACCGGCAGCGATGTGACCATCACGCCGCGCCGCGAGGACGTTGCGCCTGCAGGCGTGCAGCCTCTGGCGATCGTCGCCGTGCAGGGGCCCAACGCCCGCACCAAAGTGTGGAGCACTTTCCCCTCGACCCAGCCGTCGGACACGCTCAAGCCCTTCAACGCCGCCGTGGTCCAGGACCCGGCCCTCGGCGAGATCATGGTGGCGCGCACCGGCTACACCGGCGAAGACGGCTTCGAACTGGTGGTGCCGGCCGAGAACGTCGCCGCCGTCTGGGAAAAGCTGAACGCCGCCGGCGTGCGCCCGGCGGGCCTGGGCGCGCGCGACACGCTGCGCCTGGAAGCCGGCATGAACCTGTACGGCCAGGACATGGACATCAACACCTCGCCGCTGGATGCGGGCCTGGCCTGGACCGTTGACCTGCAGAGCGAGCGTGACTTCACCGGCAAGGCGGCACTGGCCGCAGCCGGTTCGCGCCAGCAATTCCTCGGCCTGATCCTGCGTGACAAAGGCGGCGTCCTGCGCGCCCACCAGAAAGTGATCACGCCGGCCGGTGACGGTGAAATCACCAGCGGCACCTTCAGCCCGTCGCTGTCCCAGTCCATCGCCTTTGCCCGACTGCCCAAGGATGTCGCCGTGGGCGATACCGTGCAGGTGGAGATCCGCGACCGCAAACTCAACGCGACTGTGGTTAAACTGCCGTTTGTGCGTAATGGCAAGGCACTCGTGAGCTGAGGCTCATACCAACGGTCGCCCTCGCCTGCCGGCAGCTTCGCCGGGCAGGCATCACCCAACAAGAAACAAATCTGTATCCGGAGAACCTTCATGAATTTCCCCGCTGACCTCAAGTACACCGAGTCGCATGAGTGGGTACGCGTCGAAGCCGACGGCACGCTCACCATCGGTATCACCGACCACGCGCAGGACGCGCTGGGCGACATCGTCTTCCTGGAACTGCCCGAAGTGGGCAAGTCGGTCGGTGCCGGCGACGCGCTGGCAGTGGTGGAATCGGTAAAGGCCGCTTCCGACATCTACGCCCCCGTGGCCGGCGAAGTGATCGCCGTCAACGAGGCCGCCACGGCTGCCCCGGAGAGCGTCAACGCCGACGCCTTCGACGCGTGGCTGTTCAAGCTCAAGCCGGCCAACGGCGACGACGTCAACGGCCTGATGTCGGCCGACGCCTACAAGGCCAGCGTCGGCGCCTGACGCCGGCCGCGCCGGTCCATGGTTGGACCGGCCACTGCAGACTGACGCGCGCCGTCCCGGCTGACCACCGGCCGGCGCGCACCCCACGAGGTTCTTGCCAATGAACGCCCCGCTTCCCATGAACGCCGCCCAAGTGAACCGGCCCACGCTGGCCGAACTGGAGGCGCGCGACGCCTTCGCCGCCCGCCATATCGGCCCCGATACCCCCGAACAGCAGCACATGCTGAAGGTGCTCGGCTATGACAGCCGCGCCGCGCTGATCGACGCCGTCATCCCCGCCGCCATCCGCCGCCGCGACGGCATGCCGATGGGCGAGTTCACCGAGCCGCTGAGCGAGGAAGCCGCGCTGGCCAGGCTGCGCGGGCTGGCAGGCAAGAACAGGGTGCTGAAGAGCTTTATCGGCCAGGGCTACTACAACACCGTCACGCCCGGCGTCATCCTGCGCAATATCTTCGAGAACCCGGCCTGGTACACCGCCTACACGCCCTACCAGCCGGAGATCTCGCAGGGCCGCCTGGAAGCGATGCTGAACTTCCAGCAGATGGTCACCGACCTGACCGGGCTGGATATCGCCAATGCATCGATGCTGGATGAAGGCACTGCCGCGGCCGAAGCCATGACGCTGCTGCAGCGCGTGAACAAGCACGATTCGAACACCTTCTACGTGGCCGACGACGTGCTGCCGCAGACGCTGGAAGTGGTACGCACGCGCGCGCTGCCGATGGGCATCGAGGTCAAGGTCGGCCCCGCCGCCGATGCCGCCGCGGCCAACGCCTTCGGCGTGCTGCTGCAGTATCCGGGCGTAAACGGCGACGTCAACGACTACCGCGCCATCGCCGACGCCGTGCACGCCGCCGGCGGCCTGGTGGTGGCTGCCGCCGACCTGCTGGCGCTGACGCTGATCGCCGCGCCTGGCGAATGGGGCGCCGACGTGGCCGTGGGCAACTCGCAGCGCTTCGGCGTACCGCTGGGCTTCGGCGGCCCGCACGCCGGCTATATGGCGGTGAAGGACGCCTTCAAGCGCTCGATGCCGGGCCGCCTGGTGGGCGTGACCATCGATGCGCAGGGCAACAAGGCCTATCGCCTGGCCCTGCAGACGCGCGAGCAGCATATCCGCCGCGAGAAGGCCACCTCGAACATCTGTACTGCGCAGGTGCTGCTGGCCGTAATGGCCTCGATGTATGCCGTCTACCACGGTCCGCAGGGCCTGAAGCGCATCGCGCAGCGCGTGCATCGCCTGACCGCGACGCTGGCCGCCGGCCTGGAAAAGCTCGGCTTCGCGCGCACCAACGCCAGCTTCTTCGATACGCTGACGCTGGAAACCGGCTTCAACACCGATGCCATCCATGCCGCGGCCACCGCGCGCGGCATCAACCTGCGCCATATCAGCGCCACGCGCGTCGGCATCTCGCTGGACGAGACCGCTACCCGTGCCGACGTGGTCGCGCTGTGGGAAGTATTCATGCAGGGCAAGCCGTTGCCCGCGGACGTGGACTTCGACAAGCTCGAGGCCGTCGCGCAGGACGGCTTCCCCTCCGAACTGGCACGCACCAGCGAATACCTGACCCACCCGGTGTTCAACACGCACCACGCCGAACACGAGATGCTGCGCTACCTGCGCATGCTGGCCGACAAGGACCTGGCGCTGGACCGCACCATGATCCCGCTGGGCTCGTGCACGATGAAGCTGAACGCCACCAGCGAGATGATCCCGGTGACCTGGCCCGAATTCAGCCAGATCCACCCGTTCGCGCCGCTGGACCAGACCGTGGGCTACCGCGAGATGATCGACCAGCTCGAGGCCATGCTGTGCGCCGCCACCGGCTACGCCGCGGTGAGCCTGCAACCCAACGCCGGCTCGCAGGGCGAGTACGCGGGCCTGCTGATCATCCACGCCTACCACGCCAGCCGCGGCGAGAGCCATCGCGACATCTGCCTGATTCCGTCGTCCGCACACGGCACCAATCCGGCGTCGGCGCAGATGGCCGGCATGAAGGTGGTGGTCGTAGCCTGCGATGAGGACGGCAACGTCGACCTGCAAGACCTGGCGAAGAAGGCCGAGCAGCACAGCAAGAACCTGGCGGCGATCATGATCACCTACCCGTCCACGCATGGCGTGTTCGAGCAGGGCGTGCAGCAGATTTGCGAGATCGTGCACCAGCACGGCGGCCAGGTGTACGTGGACGGCGCCAACATGAACGCCATGGTCGGCACCGCCGCGCCGGGCCAGTTCGGCGGCGACGTGTCGCACCTGAACCTGCACAAGACCTTCTGCATCCCGCACGGCGGCGGCGGCCCGGGCGTGGGCCCGGTTGCAGTCGGCGCGCACCTGGCTGACTTCCTGCCCAACCAGGACAGCGTCGGCTATCGCCGCGACGACCGCGGCATCGGCGGCGTTTCGGCGGCGCCGTTCGGCTCGGCCAGCATCCTGCCGATCTCGTGGATGTATATCGCGATGATGGGTTCGGCCGGCCTGACCGCCGCCACCGAGAACGCGATCCTGGCGGCCAACTATGTCGCCAAGCGCCTGGCCCCGTACTACCCGGTGCTGTACACCGGCCAGCACGACCTGGTCGCGCACGAGTGCATCCTGGACCTGCGCCCGCTGCAGAAGGACACCGGCATCAGCAATGAAGACGTGGCCAAGCGCCTGATGGACTACGGCTTCCACGCCCCGACCATGAGCTTCCCGGTGCCGGGCACGCTGATGATCGAGCCGACCGAGAGCGAGGCGCTGCACGAGCTGGACCGCTTTATCGACGCGATGATCGCGATCCGCCAGGAAATCGGCCGCGTTGCCGACGGCACCTTCGACCGCGACGACAACCCGCTCAAGCACGCGCCGCACACGGCCGCGGTGGTGACCGCCGACGAGTGGACCCACAAGTACACGCGCGAGGAAGCCGCGTACCCGGTGGCATCGCTGCGCACGCAGAAGTACTGGCCGCCGGTCGGCCGTGCCGACAACGTGTATGGTGACCGCAACCTGTTCTGCGCCTGCGTGCCGGTCAGCGACTACGTGGTGGACTGAGGCGTAGCGCCGCCCCCCCCCCCGCGGGCCCCGCCAACGAACTATGCTCGAGATGACGGGCATCGCGGTGTCGCGGTGCCCGCCGCAGCCACGCCAACCGACCAAGAAGAGCCTCTTCAGGGCCATCCCATTGCTGGAGACATTCCGTGGCAGTCAGCGTCTTTGATCTGTTCAAGGTGGGCATCGGCCCGTCGAGCTCGCATACCGTAGGCCCGATGCGCGCTGCGCTGATGTTCGCGCAGGGGCTTGAGCGCGACGGCCTGCTGCCGCAGGTGGCGAGCGTGCGTGCCGAGCTCTATGGCTCGCTGGGCGCCACCGGCAAGGGCCACGGCACCGACAAGGGCGTGATCCTCGGCCTGATGGGGGAAGCCCCCGACACCATCGATCCCGATTCGATCGACACGCGCCTGGCCGCGCTGCGCGCGGGCCGCGAGCTGTCCCTGCTGGGCCAGCATGTCGTGCCCTTTGTCGAGAAGGAGCACATCGCCTTCTACCGGCGCGAAGCGATGGCCGAGCATCCCAACGGCATGAAGTTTCATGCCTTCGACGCCGGCGGTGCATCGCTGCGCGAGGCGCGCTACCTGTCGGTCGGCGGCGGCTTCGTCGTGACCGCGGGCGCACCCAATACGCAGGTGCTCAATGCCGCGCAGCAGCTGCCGCACCCGTTCCGCAGCGGCAAGGACATGCTGGAGATGGCCACCGCCAGTGGCAAGAGCATCGCGCGGCTGATGATGGAAAACGAGCTGACCTGGCGCAGCGAGGCGGAAGTCACCAGCGGCCTGCTGCATATCTGGGATGTGATGCAGGCGTGCGTGGCGCGCGGCTGCCGCACCGACGGCGAGCTGCCGGGACCATTCAGGGTCAAGCGCCGTGCGCCGGAGCTGTTCCGCAGCCTGACCGAGCGCGCCGAGCGCACCCTGTCCGACCCGCTCTCGGTGATGGACTGGGTCAACCTGTACGCCATCGCAGTCAATGAAGAGAACGCCGCCGGCGGGCGCGTGGTCACGGCACCTACCAACGGCGCGGCCGGCATCATCCCCGCGGTGCTGCACTACTACGACCGCTTCGTGCCGGGTGCCAGCAAGCAAGGCGTGGTCGACTTCCTGCTGACCGCGGGCGCGATCGGGCTGCTGTACAAGCTCAATGCGTCGATTTCCGGCGCCGAGGTCGGCTGCCAGGGCGAAGTCGGCGTGGCCTGCTCGATGGCCGCCGGCGCGCTGGCGGCGGTGCAGGGCGGCAGCCCGGCGCAGGTCGAGAACGCGGCCGAGATCGGCATGGAGCACAACCTCGGGCTGACCTGCGACCCGGTTGGCGGACTGGTGCAGATCCCGTGTATCGAGCGCAACGCAATGGCCTCGGTCAAGGCGGTCAACGCGGCGCGCATGGCCTTGCGCGGCGACGGCACGCACTACGTATCGCTCGATTCGGTGATCAAGACCATGCGCGAGACCGGTGCCGACATGAAGACCAAGTACAAGGAGACGGCGCGCGGCGGGCTGGCGGTGAATATCGTGGAATGCTAATGTCCGCGCGCGCAGCGCGGCGTATCATGGCGGCGTTCCCCGAACGAAAAACAAGAGGGCAGCCATGCAGACCTTCCACCAGCTGTTCGACGACACCTCGTCCACCTTCACCTACCTGCTGATCGACGCCGCCACCGGGGACGCGCTGCTGATCGATCCGGTCGACCACCAGCTGGAACGCGACCTGGCGCTGCTGAAGTCAACCGGCGCGCGGCTGGCGTGGGTCATCGAGACCCATGCCCATGCCGACCACATCACCTCGGCCGGCCACCTTGCGCTGCAGACCGGCGCGCACACTGCGGCGCCGTCCGGCTGCGATATCAAGCCCGCGCAGAAGCAGCTGATCGACGGCGACACTGTCGCCTTCGGCAAGCAGGTGCTGCGCGCCATTCATACGCCCGGGCACACCGCCGGCAGCATGAGCTACCTGTGGGAAGAGCCCACGCCCGACGGCATCGTGCGCCGCGTCTTCACCGGCGATGCCTTGCTGATCGACGGCTGCGGCCGCACCGACTTCCAGTCGGGCGACGCCGGCACGCTCTACGACAGCCTGACCAGGAAGCTGTTTGCGCTGCCCGACGACACGCAGGTCTATCCGGCCCACGACTACAAGGGCCGCACCTCGTCCACCATCGGCCAGGAGCGCGCCCACAACAGCCGCGTCGCCGGCCGCACGCGCGAAGAGTTCATCGAGATGATGCGCAACCTGAACCTGCCGCGCCCGAAGCTGATCGATGTCGCCGTGGCGGCCAACCAGCGCCTGGGCCTGCGCGACGGCGAAAGCGTGCCGCACGGCGCCTGAGGTTTTCCTAACGTTAGGAGTCTTTGCATGTCCACATACACCGCTGAAGTCCTGTGGCAACGCGACGGGCAGGATTTCGCCGGCAACCGCTACAGCCGCAGGCATGTGCTGCGCTTTGACGGTGGCGCGGAAGTCCCGGGATCGTCATCACCCCATGTGGTGCCATTGCCGATGTCGGATGCGAGCGCGGTCGATCCCGAGGAGATGTTCATCGCCTCGCTGTCCAGCTGCCACATGCTGTGGTTCCTGTCGCTGGCGGCGAAGCAACGCTTTGTCGTCGACCGCTACCTGGATGCGGCCACCGGTGTGATGGAAAAGAACGCGGACGGGCAGATGGCGATGACCGTGGTGACGCTGCGCCCTCAGGTGACGTTTGGCGGCGAGCGCGAGCCCACGCGCGAAGAACTCGATGCCCTGCACCACGCCGCGCATGGCGCCTGCTTTATCGCCAACTCGGTCAGGACCGAGGTGCGCTGCGAACCGGTGTTCGCCTGCGCCTGAGCGCGTTGCCATGCCTGCCATCGCCCCGGCACCGGCGCCAGCGCGGCTGGTGTCGCCGCGGACTGAATCGGTTCGCCGCAGGGTGCTGCGCTGGCTCGGTGCGGGACTGGTCCTGCTTGCCGGAATCAGCATGATGCAGGATCACTTCCTCTACTTTCCCGATAAAGCCTCGGTCGACGACATGGTCTCGCCCGGCCTGCGCGCCTGGCCGGGGCCGCAGGACTTTCGCGGCCTTGTCGCCGAACCGGCCGGACCGGCGCGCGCCACCGCCATGGTCTTTCACGGCAATGCCGGGCACGCCGGGCATCGCGGCTACTACGCCAGCGCGCTGACGAAGCTGGGCCTTCGCGTGATCCTGGCCGAGTACCCGGCCTACGGCCCGCGCACCGGCGCACTCGGCGAGCGCAGCTTCGTGGCAGACGCGGAACAATCGATTGCGCTGGCCCGGCGCCAGTTCGGCGGCCCGCTGCTGCTGGTCGGCGAGTCGCTGGGCGCGGGCGTGGCCGCAGCGGCCGCGGCGCGCCAGCGCGAGAGCGTCGCCGGCGTGCTGCTGATCACGCCGTGGGACAAGCTTGCGCATATTGCCTCGCATCACTATCCCTGGCTGCCGGCCGGCTGGGTGCTGCGCGACCGCTACGACAGCGCGGCCAACCTGGAAGGCTTCGGCCGCCCGGTGATGGTCGCGGTCGCCGAACGCGACACCATCGTGCCGGCACGCTTCGGCCAGGCGCTCTATGCGTCGCTGGGCGAACCGCGGCGGCTCGCGGTGATCGGCGGCGCCGGGCATAACGACTGGGCCGGGCATGTCGATACGGCCTGGTGGCAGGAAGCGGTCGCGTTCCTGCTGTCCCCGCCACCCACGACAAACAAATAACATCGGCCGTCAAAACGCTGATTTGACTTACCCCTGCGTGCCGCAAATACTGGCCTTCACAGAACGGCTCGCCACTTGCGCACCGGTCGGTGCGTCCAGCGTCGCGTAGCCGACACCCGTGGGAGAACATCATCATGAAGCAATGCCCGCATCGCAAGCTGTACCGTGGCCTCGGCGTACTGGCCGCGGCGATCGCGCTGACCCCGGCGCTGATCCCGGCTCAGGCCATGGCGCAGAACAAGCCCATGGCCTATCCGGCCAAGGGCCAGAGTCAGCAACAGCAGGCCAGCGACGACGGCGCCTGCTACAGCTGGGCCAAGCAGCAGACCGGCGTGGATCCGGCACAGGCCGCCAACGCCCCGCCGCCGGCCCAGGCGCAGAGCGGCCAGCGCGTGCGGGGTGCCGCGGGCGGCGCCGCGGCGGGCGCGGTGGTGGGCGCGATGGCAGGCGATGCCGGCAAGGGTGCGGCGGTCGGCGCGGCAGCGGGTACGGTGGGGGGCGGCGTGGCGCACCGGCAGTCGCGCCGCCAGGCGAACGCGGCCAACCAGCAGGCGGCGGCCAATACCAGCCAGGCGATGGGCTCGTACTACCAGGCCTGGGGCGCCTGCATGCAGGGGCGCGGCTACAGCGTCAAATAAGACAAGGGGCAGCCTGGCGCAGCCTCAGGCAGCCCACCGGTCACACGCCTTGCGCACCGTTTCACGCTGGCTGCGCGCATCGGCATCGACCTGGCGCAGCCACTCGGCGTCGCCGTCGCGGCGCTCGGCCAGCGCGCGGATATTGGCCAGCGCCTCCAGCGAGCCGAGTGCCTCGGCGTGCGGCACCAGCGCGTCGCAGATCGACAGGATGTGGTCGGCGATCGGCATGCGCGTCAGTTCGTTGGGATGCACGTACTCCCCCTCCAGCCCGAAACGGCAGGCCTGGAAGCGGTTGAAGGTGTACACCAGGTAATCGTCTTCCTGCGGCATGAAGGGGCGCGACAGCAGCAGGTAGCGCGCCAGCATCTGGATATAGGCGGCGATATCGCAGGCGCGCTGCACCGTCAGCGGCGTGTCCATCACGCGGACCTCGATGGTGCCGAACTCGGGCTTGGGCCGGATATCCCAGTAGAAGTCCTTCATGCTCTCGATCACGCCGGTATTGCGCATCTTTTCGAAATACGCGGTGAAGGCGTCCCACGTCAGCAGGAACGGCGCCCGCCCGCTCATCGGGAAGGCCGCGACCGAATTCAGCCGCGCCGAGGCAAAGCCGGTATCCACGCCCTGCACATAGGGCGAGGATGCCGCCAGCGCCACAAAGTGCGGCACATAGCGGCCGATGGCGTGCAGCAGGAACAGCGATTCGTCGGCGCTGGGGCAGCCGATATGCACGTGCTGGCCGAACACCGTGAACTGCTTGGCGAGGTAGCCGTACAGCTCTGAGATGTACTGGTAGCGCGGCGAATCCGAGATGGTGCGGTCGGCCCACTGCTGGAACGGGTGGGTGCCGCCGCCGGCAATGCCCAGGTTCAGCGAGCGCGAGGCCGCCACCATCAGGTCGCGCATCACAGTCAGCTCTTCCAGCGCCTGCTGGTAGGTGTGGCAGATCCCGGTGCTGATCTCGATCATCGACGGGCTGATCTCCGGCTTGATGTCGCCGGCATGCTCGGCGCCCTTGAGCGCGCGCAGCAGGTCGGGCGCGAACGGGGCCAGGTCATAGTCATGCCGGTTGACCAGCTGCAGCTCCAGCTCCACGCCGAAGGTCAGCGCCTCAGAGTGCTTGAACGTTTCGAGCGACATCAGCGCCCTCCTCCATTGGCCCGGATGTCGACGCGGACTTCGCCTGCGTAGCGCAGCGCCCAGGCCGCGATCACCGGACCGAAAAGTTGTTCGATTGCCAGCGCGCACAGGATGATGGCCGCCAGCGGCTGGCCGGTACCGGGGTAGAGCCGCGCCACGTCATGCATCAGCAGGTAGGCGAGGCCCGACATCGGCGCCAGCGCCAGCCCCAGCGCCATGCACTGGCGCAGGCTCAGGCCCGAGAACGAGCCCAGCGAGACCACGCCGGCCAGCTTGGCCACATGGCGCAGCACCACCAGCGCGATGGCGTAAACGCCGCCCACGGCCCAGTCCTGTGCCGTCAGCGGCAGGCCCAGCGACACCACCATCACGATGATCAGCAGGCTGCCGGCGCTGCCGAAATGCGGCGGCCACACATGCGGCTGGTTGTCCTGGTGCTTGAACACGACACCGGCCAGCATCAGCGTCAGCGGCATCGACAATTTTAGTACCCGGGTCAGCGCCAGCGTGAACAGCACCAGGCCCACCAGCACCAGGAAGCTGTAGTGGTCGTCGGCCGACATGCGGTCATAGATGGCATGGCCGAGCTTGCCCACCACCCACGCCAGCAGGCACGAGCCCACCAGCAGGTACAGCGGATGCAGCAGCGCCGCGCCCAGGTTGCCGTATTCCGAATGCAGCCAGCCGGTGGCGACCTGCACGATGGCGGCGGCGTAGATGCTGTTGAGTGCGGCCATCGCCATCAGGCGCTCGGTGACCTGGCCGTCGGCGCGCAACTCATTCTTGAGCTGCAGCACGATGGTGGGCGAGGTGCTGACCGCGATGCCGCCGGCCAGGATCGCCACGCCGGGCGAGGCGCCGATCCATTGCAGCACCGCCGCCACCAGGCCCCAGGTCAGCAGGCTTTCAAAGGCACTGGTCAGCAGCAGCCAGCGGTTGGCGCGCAGCCAGGTCAGCGAGAGGCGATGCCCGAGTTCGAACAAGGCCAGCGCCAGCGCCATATCGATCAGGATACGGGTCTGGTTGATCATGTTCTCGTCGACGATGCCGCGCCCCAGCATGCCGGCGCAAAGCCCCGCCGCGGCATACCCGACGATGCGCGGGCAGCGCAGCCAGCGCCGGCTCAGCTCACCGGCCAGGCCGGCGCCGACCAGCGCCAGCCCGACCCAGAACAGGCCGCCGGGCGCGAGCGGGAGGCTTGGAAAAAGTTGGCTCAGTCCATTCATGGCGACATGGTAATGTAAGCACTTCACAATCCATGTCAGTGATTGTCCGACACCGCACAAAACACGCGCACAACTTCTGTCATCTGCACGTAAAAAACGCCATCTCCGGATGGCGTTTTTTTACATCCCTTACATGTTCAGACCGTTCGGCGGCCCGGAGCGACGTTTCAGACGCCCCAGACTTTCCACATCGGGCGGGTTGCCTTGAGCGCGGCCTCCACCTGTGCGTACAAAGTGCGCGTCGAGCCCTGCGCGGCCCCGCGGGCACGGGCCTTTTCGAAATACCCCAGCGCGGTTTCACGCTGGTCCAGGCCAAGCGCCGACTGCACCGCGCGCAGGTACACCTCGGCATCCCAGTCGTCACGCACGGCGAAGGCTGCGATAAAGTCGGCCAGCGCGGCATCGTGGCGCCGCGCTGCATGGTGGACCAGCCCGCGCTGCACGCGCGGGCCGGCCTGGTCCAGCGGATCGCCCTCGGTCAGCGCCACGGCCTGTTCGAACAGCGGCAGCGCGCGCTCGGGCTCGCCCGCGTCGCGCCAGACCTGGCCGAAGCGGTTGTACAGCCAGGCGTCCTCGACCAGCAGCGCGCGGCGCTGCTGGGCCTCGATCTCGGCCAGGGCATCAGTGCGGTCGTGCTCGTCCATGCCGGCCACCTGCGCCTGCAGCAGCGCGGCAAAGTGCGCGCGCGCATGCGCCATCGGGTGCGCGGCCTCGCTGCGGGCTTCCACCGGCAGCGCGTCCAGCCGGGCATCCATATGCATCATCGCGGCACGGGCGGCCTCGGTCGGCTCGGCGCCGCCCATGGCCTTCCAGGCCGCGATCATGCGGCTGAAGGCCCAGGTCACGTCGGCCGGGTTACGCTCCAGCGGGTAGCGGTTGAGCACCTCGCCGGCCAGCTCGGCTACTTTCTGGTGCTGGCCGGCGTCGGCGTGGCAGTCGAGCAGGTCGATCCAGTGATCGATGAACTCGCTGGCGGCCATGCCCTGCTGGTGCAGCGCGATGCGCTCGTCCACGTGCGCGGCGTCGGCCGGCAGGCTGCGCGACAGCAGCCGGCAAAGCAGCGAATAGACATGCGGGTCGGCATTGCCGCCGTGCCCCGCGGCATCGCCCTGGCCGGTGGCGAAATACTGGTCGAAGCGCGCCACGCCGGCACGGCCGGCCTGCACAAGCACCGGCCGCAGCGCGGCCTCGGCGGCCGGCACCTCGTCGATGAACTCGCCCAGCGCCATGGCGGCGCGGTAGTAGCCGGCACCGTCGTCGGACTGGTCGGTCAGCGTGAAGCGCAGCCACGGCTCGCGATCGGCCGGCTGGGTGCTGTCGGCGCGCTGCGCCAGCTGGTGGCGCCAGGCCAGTTCGCGTACCTGGCTCTGCGGGTCGGGCACCTGGCGCAGGTAGACCGCCAGGTCGTCCAGTGCCCCCTGGACGTCGCCCACGCCGTGGCGCAGCGGTGCACGCAGGCGGCGCGCCTCGGGGTGGTCAGGGTGCTCGGCCAGCACACGGGCGGCCTGGTCGGCGGCCACGGCGTCACCGGCTGCGGGATCGAGCTCCAGCAGATGCGGGTTGTCCAGGGCCACGCGGCCCAGGCAGACGCGCATCAGGGGCTCCACCGGAACGCCGGCGGCCTCGGCCCGGGCGATGTAGTCCGTCACCAGCGGTGCGATGTCATCTGCGCCCAGGTCGGGATTGCGGACCATCAGGTCATGCCAGTAGCGTGCCGCGGCGGCCATGTCGCCCATGCGCAGCGCGGCCAGGCCGGCGTGGAAATGCGCGGCCCATTCGCCCGTCAGCAGGCCGCCGCGTTGCGCGGCCTCATGCAGCCACGGGCGCGCCTCGGCATCGCGGCCCAGGCTCATCAGCATGGCGCCGTAGCGGTGCGCGATCACCCCGCGCGAGGCCCAGCGGTGCGGCGGCTGCAGCGGCAGCGTGTCAAGCCGCGCCAGCGCCTCGTCCAGCACCGCCAGCGCGGCGTTGGCGTCACCGTTGTCAAAGTGCAGCCGCGCCCGCAGCGTGACGAAATCAACCACCTCGGGGCGGGCCTGCGACAGCTGGTCGGCAATCTGCAGGGCTTCGGTGAAGCGCCCTTGGTTGGCTAGCCCGATGGCGTGGTCGTAGCTGGCTTCCTGCTCGGACACGTACTGCTCCTATGGATTGAAAAAATGTGCGAGTGCGGGATTATGCGCCAATGGGGGAGATACGGAATTGTTTGGGAGGCTTGCCGCCAAGCCCCCAAAAGAAAAAACGCCACCCAAAGGCAGCGTTCTCCCATAACCAAAACCAGCCAGCAGCTTACTTCCCGCCAACCGTCTCCAGCACCGTCCACTTGCCGCCAACCACCTTATAGACAGTGATACCACCATCCTTCAGGTCGCCGCGCGCGTCATACGCCAGCGTCTTGGTGGTCACGCCCTGCATATTGGTAGCAGCCAGCACCGGCAGGTAGCGCGCCGGGTCGGTCGAGCCGGCCTTGACCATGGCCGACATCATCGCGGTGGCGCCGTCGTAGGCGTACGGCGAGTAGGTCTGCACCTTCGAGCCAAAGCGCTTCTCGTACTTCTTCTCGTACGTGGAGCCGCCAGGCATCTGGTCCAGCGGCAGGCCGGCCAGCGACACCACGGTGCCTTCGGCGGCCGGGCCGGCGAGCTTCAGGAAGTTGTCGGTCTTGGACATTTCGCCCGACACCAGCGGGGCCTTCATGCCCAGTTCCTTGACCTGCTTGGCCATCGGCGCGGACTGGGTCTCGGCGCCGCCGTAGAAGATGATGTCCGGGTTGCTGCGCTTGATGTTGGTCAGCACGGCCTTGAAGTCCACCGCCTTGTCGTTGGTGAACTCGCGGCGCACGATCTTGCCGCCGGCGGCCTTGGCGGCCTTCTCGAACTCGTCGGCCAGGCCCTGGCCGTACGCGGTGCGGTCATCGACGATGGCGATGTTCTTCGCGCCCAGCTTCTTCACCACGAAGGCGCCGATCACCGAGCCCTGCTGGGTGTCGGAGGTCATCATGCGGAAGGTGGTCTTGAAGCCTTGCTTGGTGTATTCCGGCGCGGTCGCCATGGCGATCTGCGGAATGCCGGCGCGGTTGTAGACCATCGACGCCGGGATGGTGGTGCCCGAGTTGAAGTGGCCGAGCATGCCCTGGATGCCGTTATCCACCAGCTTCTGCGCCACCACCGAGCCGGTCTTCGGGTCGGCCTGGTCGTCTTCTGAGACCAGCACGAACTTGACTTCCTTGCCGCCGATCTTGGGCTTGGTGGCGTTCATGTCCTCGATCGCGAGGACGATGCCGTTCTGCATGTCCTTGCCGTACTGCGCCTGGCCGCCGGTCATCGGGCCGGCAAAGCCCAGCTTGATTTCCTGGGCCTGCGCGAACGCGGCGGAGGCGGCGGTCAGGCCAGCCAGGGTCAGGGCAACGGTCATTGCCGTCTTGTGGAATGTCGAGCTCATCAGATCTCCTTGGGTCCCAAATGGTGCCGATGTGGTGCCGTTGCCGGCAGTTATAGCGGTGCAGCCTGGCAGTGCCGCACCTTGCTTCAATACGCAACCGGGGCGGGATCGCCGCCACCGCTGCGTGCTTCGACATGACGAGGTCCGAGGGTTGCCTCAGCCGATCGTCATCAAACTGGCATTGCCGCCCGCGGCTGCGGTGTTGACCGAAAGCGAGCGCTCGATCAGCAAACGGTCGAGCGCGATATTCGGTTCACCTTGCGCCAGGCCCTGCACGCCGATGATCGGACCGGGGCGCACCGCCACCTGCTCGCACACCGTGCGCAGCTGGTCGGAATCTCCGTGGTGCAGCACCGCATCGATAGCGATGTCCGCCGCGGTCCAGTCGGCCACCATGCGGACGCGCGATTGTACGCCCTTAGGCAGGCGCGCAAACAGCCCCCGGCTGACAGGGTTTTCCGGCCATACGGCGTCTGCGCCGACGGTCAGCACGGCGCCCAGCTGCAGCGCCAGATCGGCCTCCTGCGTGGCCAGGCACAGCACGTGCTCGCGCGGCAGCAGGGTGTAGGTGTTACGCTCGCCGGTGGGGCCGGGCAGCGTCACGGTCAGGCCCGAGGGCGAGGCCTCGGCCAGGCGCTCGCAGGCGGCGGCCACCGCCGGCAGCTCGGCCCTGGCCCAGGCCTGGAAGGCCGCTGCGGCCTCGTCGCGCAGCGTGGCCGCCTCGGCGCCGCCGCCTGCTTCCGACGCGCGCACGCTGCGTACCACCGCGTCCTGCGGGCAGACCGACAGCAGGCGGTGCAGGTACAGCGGGCCGCCCGCCTTCGGGCCGGTGCCCGACAGGCCTTCGCCGCCAAAGGGCTGCACGCCCACCACGGCGCCGACGATATTGCGGTTGACATACAGGTTGCCCACATGGGCACGGCTGACGATGTGCGAGATGGTCTCGTCGATGCGGGTATGGATGCCCAGCGTCAGGCCGTAGCCGGTGGCGTTGATCTGGCTGACCATGGTGTCCAGCGCCGCGCGCGGAAAGCGCACCACGTGCAGCACCGGGCCGAACACCTCGCGCTTGAGTTCCTCGATGCTATCCAGTTCGATCAGCGTCGGCGGCACGAAGGTGCCGTTGCGGCAGCTGGCGCCCTGTGCGGCGTTGGGGTCGGCCTGATGGACACGGCGGCCCTTGGCGCGCATGGCGTCGACATGGCGCACGATATTGCCGCGCGCTTCGTCGTCGATCACCGGGCCGACGTCGGTCGAGAGCCGGTCCGGATTGGCCATGTTCAGTTCCTGCATGGCGCCCTTGAGCATTTCCAGCACGCGGTCGGCCACGTCTTCCTGCAGGCACAGCACGCGCAGCGCCGAGCAGCGCTGGCCGGCCGAATCGAAAGCGGAGCTGAGGACATCGCCCACCACCTGTTCAGCCAGCGCCGACGAGTCGACGATCATCGCGTTCTGTCCGCCGGTCTCCGCGATCAGCGGGATCGGGCGGCCGGCGGCGTCGAGGCGGCCGGCGACGTTGCGCTGCAGGATGCGCGCGACTTCGGTCGAGCCGGTGAACATCACACCCTTGACGCGGGCGTCGCCGACCAGCGCGGCGCCCACGGTCTCGCCGCGGCCCGGCAGCAGCTGCACCGCGCCGGCCGGAACGCCGGCTTCGCGCAGCAGGCGCACGGCGGCGGCGGCGATCAGCGGGGTCTGCTCGGCGGGCTTGGCCAGCACCGGGTTGCCGGCGGCCAGCGCCGCGGCCACCTGGCCGGTGAAGATCGCCAGCGGGAAGTTCCACGGGCTGATGCAGACCACCGGGCCCAGCGGGCGGTGGGTCTCGTTGTCGAAGCTGCGGCGCACCTCGGCGGCGTAGTAGCGCAGGAAGTCCACGGCTTCGCGCACTTCGGCGATGGCGTTGGAGAAGGTCTTGCCGGCCTCGCGCATGATGATGCCCATCAGCGACTGCATCTGGGCTTCCATCAGGTCGGCGGCGCGCTCCAGCGCGGCCGCGCGCACGTCCGGCGGCGTCGCCTGCCAGATCGGCGCGGCGTTGATGGCGGCCTGCAGCGCGGCGTCGACCTCGGCCTGGCCGGCCTCGGTGACATGGCCCACCACATCGCGGTGGTCGGCCGGGTTCAGCACCGGCGTGGTGATGGCGCCGGCTGCGCGCGGTACCTCGGCGCCGAGCAGCGGCTCGGCCACGAAGCGCTCGCTGGTGCCTGCCAGCAGCGCCGACGACAGCGACGCCAGGCGATGCTCGTTCGCGAGATCGATGCCGGCCGAATTGGGGCGGCTCTTGCCGTACAGCGTGCGCGGCGACGGGATGCGCGGGTGCGGCAGGCCCAGCACGCCTTCTTCGCGGTGCATGGCTTCGACCACGGCGACCGGGTCGGCCACCAGCTCGTCCAGCGAGATGGTGTCGTCGGCGATGCGGTTCACGAACGAGGTATTGGCGCCATTCTCCAGCAGGCGGCGCACCAGGTAGGCCAGCAGCGTTTCATGCGTGCCGACCGGCGCGTAGATGCGGCACGGGCGGTTGAACTTGCCGTCCGCGGTGGCGCCAACCACCTGGTCGTACAGCGGCTCGCCCATGCCGTGCAGGCACTGGAACTCATACTGGCCGGGATAGTAGCTGTGGCCGGCGATCTGGTAGATGGCCGACAGCGTATGCGCATTGTGCGTGGCGAACTGCGGGTAGATCGCGTCCGGCACCGACAGCAGCTTGCGCGCGCAGGCGATGTACGACACGTCGGTGTAGACCTTGCGCGTGTAGACCGGGTAGCCCTCCAGCCCGTCGAGCTGGGCGCGCTTGATCTCGCTGTCCCAGTAGGCGCCCTTGACCAGGCGGATCATCAGGCGGTGGCGGCTGCGGCGGGCCAGGTCGATCAGGTAGTCGATCACGAACGGGCAGCGCTTCTGGTAGCCCTGCACCACGAAGCCGATGCCGTTCCAGCCCGCCAGCTCGGGCTCGAAGCACAGGCGCTCGAGCAGGTCCAGCGAGATCTCCAGGCGGTCGGCTTCCTCGGCGTCGATATTGATGCCGATGTCGTACTGGCGTGCCAGCAGCGTCAGCGACTTCAGGCGCTCGTACAGCTCGCCCACCACGCGCTCATGCTGCGCGCGGCTGTAGCGCGGGTGCAGCGCCGACAGCTTGATCGAGATGCCCGGGCCCTCATAGATGCCGCGCCCGCGCGAGGCCTGGCCGATGGCGTGGATGGCCTGCTCGTACGAGGCCAGGTAGCGCTGCGCGTCGGCCTCGGTCATGGCGGCCTCGCCCAGCATGTCGTAGGAGTAGCGGAAGCCTACGGCCTCGTACTTGCGCGCGTTGGCCAGCGCCTCGGAAATGGTCTCGCCGGTGACGAACTGCTCGCCCATCAGGCGCATCGCCATGTCCACGCCCTTGCGGATCAGCGGCTCGCCGCCCTTGCCGATGATGCGCGTGAGCGCCTTGGTCAGGCCCGATTCGGTATGGGTGGCGACCAGCTTGCCGGTCAGCAGCAGGCCCCAGGTGGCGGCGTTGACGAACAGCGACGGGCTCTGGCCCAGGTGCGACTGCCAGTTGGCGCCGCTGATCTTGTCGCGGATCAGCGCGTCGCGGGTGGCCTTGTCGGGGATGCGCAGCAGGGCCTCGGCCAGGCACATCAGCGCCACGCCTTCCTGCGACGACAGCGAGAATTCCTGGATCAGGCCCTGCACCAGGCCCTCGCGGCCGCTGCCGACCTTCTGCTCGCGCAGCCGCGTGGCCAGGGTCTTGGCCATCTTGATGGCGGCCTCGCCTTGCTGCTGCGGCAGGCGCGCCTGCTCCAGCAGCACCGGTACGCAATCGGCTTCCGGGCGGCGATAGGCAGAGGTAATGGCAGCACGCAGCACCGATTGCGGCTGGATGCTTTGGGCGAACTCCAGGAACGGCTGCGGCGCATCGCCATGGACCAGCTCGGCTCCGTCGGCGCCATCCGCGTCGGCGCTACCGGCGGCGCCGGTCTCGTGCGGCAGGTGGCCGCGCTCGATCTGCTCGAGGTAGGTGAAGATAGCCTGCTTGATCAGCCAGTGCGGCGTGCGGTCGATGGATTGGGCAACGCGCTTGAGGCGGTCGCGCGAGGCGTCGTCGAGCTTGACGCCGAGAGTGGTGGTGGCCATGCGGGCATTTCTCCGAAAGACTGGAGCCGCCGCCGGTGCTACCTCGTCCATGCCGGCAGGCACGGGCGCGCGACCGGCCGCAGCCTGTGAGCTGGCGCGATCTTACTCCCGAAAATCACCAAGGTGCAACCTAGTGCAACCCTATCGAAAACCCTAATGCCAGGGTTGCACCTTTCACTGCCACGCCAGCTGACTCAGATCCGCAACGGGTCGATCTCAAGCTGCCAGCGCACCCCTTTTGCCTCTGTCCCCACATCTGCGAAAGTCTGCACCCACTCAGCCACGAAGCGTTGCAGCACCGGCCGCGAGGTGGCCTCAACCAGCATCTGCGCACGCTCACGGTTGAAGATGCGCACCATCGACATCGGCACCGGATCGTGCAGTTGCACCTCGGCCGCCAGCTCGCAGGTTTCGGCATGCCGGCGCGCCACTTCCAGGAACTGCAGCGCCCGCTCCAGCTGGCCGTGGTCGGCGGTTACCAGCACCTGGTAGCAGAACGGGGGCAACCCGGCCTGGCGCCGCTCGCGCAACTGGCTGGCCGCGAATCCATCATAGTCGTGGCGCGTCAGCGCCTGCAATGCCGGGGTGTCCGGGTAGCGCGTCTGGATCAGCACCTCGCCCGGCAAGCCGGCCCGCCCTGCCC
>NZ_JBYSZW010000067.1:14096-38562 GCF_058787575.1 Cupriavidus sp. FW305-3-2-15-C-LB2 | reverse complement strand
GGATCCAGTGCAATCGGGGTCAGCACCGGCCCCAGTTCGCGCTGGAAGAACTCGCGCGCCCATTCGCGCTGGGCGTCGGTCCAGGTGGTGGTCAGGTGGAAAAAGACCCCCTCTTTTTCAAGTAGTGGAAAAATGGTGTTCTGCAGCATGTCATACTGCGAAGCCACAAGCCGTTGCGTGCGCTCGGTGACAAGCTGGTAGGTCTGCTGGAATGACAGGCCGTCCGGCGTCAGTCCCGAGGCGTTGTCGCGCATCTGTTCCTTCAGGCCCGCCATGCGGATTTCAAAGAACTCGTCCAGGTTGCTGGACACGATGCAGATGAATTTCAGCCGCTCCAGCAGCGGGACCTTCGGGTCCGCCGCTTGCGCCAGCACGCGGGCATTGAATTCCAGGATGCCCAGTTCGCGGTTGAGCAGCGTACTGGACGGAGTCGTCGACATGAGCATGACCTTCTTTTGGTAATGTGGCGACTTTTTCATAAAAACGTGTCACTTTTATGACAGTTTGATTTTGTCATGATGCAGACATGATCAGGACATATTTTTCCCGGGCGCGAACGCCGGCAGGCCAAGGCACCAGAGCGCACCTGCCGCGCCACGCAACGCCAACGCGAACCAGCCCTCCTAGCACACGATGAATAACACCCCACGCCTGCTGGCTGCCGTCGATATGGGTTCGAACAGCTTCCGCCTGATGATCGGGCGGGTGGACGAGACCCCCACGGCCAATGGCCCGGCCAGCCAGATCTTCCAGGTTGACGCGCTGCGCGAGCCGGTCCGCCTGGCCGCCGGCCTGACGCCCGACAAATACCTGGACCAGCCCGCGCGGCGCCGCGGTATCGATGCGCTGCGGCGCTTCGGCGACCGGCTGCGCGAGTTCGCGCCCAACCAGGTGCGCGCCGTTGCCACCAACACATTGCGCGTGGCCAAGAACGCGTCCGAGTTCCTGATCGAGGCCGAAAGCGCGCTGGGCTTCCCGATCGAAGTGATCGCCGGGCGCGAGGAAGCGCGGCTGATCTACCTCGGGGCCTCGCACGACGCCCCGGCCTGCCAGGGCAACCGCCTGGTGGTCGATATCGGCGGCGGCTCGACCGAGTTCATCATCGGCAACGGCTACCAGTCCAAGCTGATGGAAAGCCTGTATATCGGCTGCGTGTCGCACAGCCGCCAGTTCTTCCCCAGCGGCAACGTCGATGAATACGCGATGAAGCAGGCCGAGCTGGCCGCGCGCCGCGAGATCCAGGTGCTGGTGCGCCAGTACCGGGCCACGGGCTGGGAGCAGGCGGTCGGCTCGTCGGGCACGGCGCGCGCGCTGGCCGAGCTGATCGAACTCAATGGCATGAACGACAGCACCGCCGAGCACGGTATCACGCGCGAAGGGCTGGAGCGCCTCAAGCGCGCGCTGATCAAGGCCGAGAACACCAACCGCGTCAAGCTGACCGGCCTCAAGGCGGACCGCATCCCGGTGCTGCCGGGCGGCTTGTCGATCATGCTGGGCGTGTTTGCCGAACTCGATATCGAGCGCATGGATGTCACCGACGGCGCGCTGCGGCTAGGTGTGCTGTACGACCTGCTCGGACGCAGCCACCACGAGGACATGCGCACCGTCACGGTGGACCAGTTCATGCGCCGCTATGGCGTGGACCGGGCCCAGTCCGGCCGCGTGCGCCGTGCCGCGCAGACGCTGCTGTCACAGTTCCCGGAGCCGGCCAACGAACGGCGCGAGGACAACCTGGCGCTGCTGGGCTGGGCCGCCAGCCTGCATGAGACCGGCATGTCGATCTCGCACAGCGGCTACCACAAGCATTCGGCCTATATCGCCACCCATGCCGATATGCCGGGCTTTTCCAAGACCGACCAGGCGCGGCTGGCGACGCTGCTGCTGGGCCATGCGGGCAAGCTCGGCAAGCTGTCGGGCAGCGGCAGGTTCGTCGACTGGCGCATGCTGTTCAGCCTGCGCCTGGCCTTTGTGCTGTGCCGCCGCCGCTCGGATGTGGCCTTGCCCGATATCCGCGTGAGCCAGTTGGCCGAGGCGCTGGACGAAGGCTTCACCGTGCGCTTGCCGAAGGCGTGGATCGAGGCCAATCCGCTGATCGAATACAGCCTGGCGCAGGAGGCTGATGAATGGCAGCGGATCGGCAAGCGCTACAAGGTCATCTATGACTGAGCGCAGTGCGGAGGGCGGCCGCCGGGGCGGCGGCCGCTGACAGGCAGCTGGCGCCGCTCAGGCGGCGTTGTTCAGGCCGAGGAAGTGGCGGGCGTAGCGCGGGTTCATGTCGTTCACGCGCAGCAGCGTCAGGAAGTCAGCCACGTTGAAGTCCGGATCCCAGGCCGGCTGGCCGCAGATCTTTGCGCCCAGGCGCAGGTAGCCCTTGATCAGCGCGGGCGGCTCGACGTCGAGCTGCTGGTTCAGGTCCTCGACCGGCAGCGGCACGCGCGGGAAGGCGTGGTATTCGATTGGCGCCAGCGAGCGCTCGCTGAACAGCCGGTGCAGGCTGGCCGCGTAGTGGCCGCCGTCGTTCATCGGCACGCTGGCGCAGCCGAGCATCGATTCGATGCCCCAACGCTGCAGGTACTCGCCCAGGCCGCCCCACAGCGCCATGATGACGCTGCCCGAACGGTAGTCGCGGTGCACACAGGAGCGGCCCAGTTCCAGCATCTTGGGGCGCAGGTGGCCCAGGCGTACCAGGTCGAATTCAGATTCCGCGTACAGGCAGCCCAGGCGCTTGGCCTGGTGCGGCGGCAGCACGCGGTACGTGCCCACCACGCGCAGCGTGGCCATGTCGCGCACGATCAGGTGGTCGCAGTAGGCATCGAACATGTCGATGTCCAGCTCCGGCACCGAAGAGGTCAGGCGCGCGCCCATTTCCTCGGCAAAAACCTTGTAGCGCAGGCGCTGGGCTTCGACTACTTCGTCCTGGTGGCGCGCCCACGCCACGCTGAGAACAGGCGATTCATGTGCCGGTGTATCTGATTGGCGATGAAGACGGCTCCGCGCCGTCTGGCCACCAAGGCCATTGGGCAGAGAGTCGAAAAGCGGCTGGGTGGGCGTCGGCAGATCTCGCATCAGTATGTCCTTTTGGTGACGAAACTGTTGCGATGCAATGTAGTGAGAGTGGGTGACATTGCCGTGACCCGGGGATGACGGTTCCGTGACGTCACCTGCCAGGGCGGACGGTCGGGCGCTTTCGGGCGATGGGTCAGGGTGTGAGTCGCGATCCTCGACGTCAATATAACGATCGGCCGGGCCATTCATGGGGAATCTCCGTGACACCTGCTATCGGCACCGGAAGAGGCGCCAAGGCCACTCTACTTACGGGAGATTCCGCCCGCCATCAGCTATTTCTGATTTTGGCGGGACAAAATGGGCCAGGTGCCGTCAGGCGGCACCTGGCATACGGGTTGGGGCGGGGCTCAGAGGAATTCTGGGTTGATGACGGCGCGCAGCACGGTCTGCGCCTCGCTTTCGCGGGTGCGGCCGGTCAGCCACCAGATGCCGCTCTTGCGCACGCTCCAGTTCATTTCCGAGCCGGCCAGCAGCAGGCTGGCGACGCGGCCGATCCAGGGCTGGTGCCCGACTACCACCACGTGCTCGGGGCGTTCCGGCCACTCGACTGCTGCAAGCACTGCGCTGACGTCGGCGCCGGGCGCAAGGGCGTCACTGATCTCCGCCTCGGCAGACAGCGCGGCCGCCGTTTCGCGGGTGCGCAGCGCAGGGCTGCAAAGGACGCGGGTGTCGGCCGGCAGATGTGCGCGCAGCCATTTGGCGGATACCTCCGCCTGCTTGCGGCCGCGGCGTGTCAGTGGCCGCTGCAGGTCGGCATGGCGGCTCAGGCTGAGCGCGTCGGGGAGGTCTTCGGCTTCGGCGTGGCGCCACAGGATCAGGTTCATGTCGGACGGGGCAATGAGCGAGCTTCGAGTATGGTGAAGCGGCCCGACCGGTGCAAGCGCCAGCTGGCCCGCGCCGGTGCGCAGGCCAGGCTGCACGCGGCGCGTAAACGGAAGCAGGCTGCCTGTCGGGCAGCCCGCAAGTGTGTCCAGGCGCGGTGTCAGCGGCGTGACAGCGCGTCGGCGCACAACGGCCGCGGCGCGGGCGACAGCCGCGCATGCGGTATCGCCGGGGCCGTGCAGAAACTCAGGACTTGTGGCGGAAGTTGATGCGTCCCTTGGTCAGGTCATAGGGCGACATTTCCAGGGTGACACGGTCGCCGGCCAGGATGCGGATGCGGTGCTTCTGCATCTTGCCCGAAGCGTATGCCCAGATTTCGACGCCGTTTTCCAGCGTGACCCGATAGCGGTTGTCAGGCAGGGCTTCCGACACCACGCCGCCAAATTCAATGAGTTCTTCCTTAGCCAATCTGTCTTCCTTTTCGGCAGCCCGTGAAGGCTGCGTGGTTGCGATTTCAAAAATCCTGTTCGGTTCGCCCGGTACGGCGCGGAACCGCGGCATGTTTCGCCGATTGCGGCGAAGCGCGCCTTGGGTTGTTCGGGGCAAGCTCACGCGGACTGCGGCGCGCGGCGCCTGATGCTCGGTCCTGTCAGCGGTATCGCCCAACGGGCGCGGATGGCTTGGGCGACGGCCTGGCCGCTGACGGCCGGGGAGGCCGTGTGCTTTGCGGAGCAGGCGGGCAGGTTGTACCCGGTGGTTCGCCAGTTTGGTGTCGTCGCGGAAGGCCCGCGCCGGCGGCTGCTGTTCGCTCGCGAAGAGCGCGCTGGTGAGAACGCCCGGTTACAGGGATGCACGGACACCCCGGGGGCTACTTTGACATTGTATCACGTACGCAGTTGCAGCATGGCCGGCACGTTGCGGCAGATGGCCGGCCGCGGCGGTTGCACCGTGCCGCCAAAGTCGGCAATTCATGTGCCTTGGAAGGCGCGTCTTGCGGTCTGGCCGGCTTGGTATTTGCTCCATATGAGCTAGAACTAACTCGTACGGCCTTGCCGGGCCGGATCTCGCAAGGAGACTGCCATGGAACTCCATCTGGAATCGCACCGCTACGTTCGCTGCCGGCCGGACTGGCGGGCCGCCGTGGTGGCGGGGCTGATTGCCGGCGCGGTCTACATGGTGCTGGAACTGCTCACGGCGCGCTTCCTGCTGTACCAGGGCGCCTGGGGCACCGTGAAGATGGTCGCGGCCATCATCCTCGGGCGTGAAGCCCTGTCTGCTGATGCCTTCAACTGGACAGTCGTGCTTTCGGCGGGGACGGTGCACTTCGCGCTGTCGATCATCCTGGCGGCGGTACTGGCGATGATTCTGTCGTCATTCCGCTTCGATTCCAGCCTGTGGCTGGCCTCGGTGGTCGGGATCGTGTTTGGCGTGGTGGTCTACCTGGTCAATTTCTATCTGCTGGGGACCTACTTCAACTGGTTCGACGAGGCCCGCGGCTGGGAAAGCCTGTTCGCCCACGCGCTCTTCGGGTTGGTGGCGGCCGACGTCTATTGCAATCTCGAGCGACGGCGTGGCGAAACGGGGCAGCAGCCTGCCTGAACCAGGAGATGGAGATGGGGGAGGGGGCAGCAGCCGGCATCCTCCCGGCTGGCGCTCTTTCAGCTAGCCCATCTGGTTGATATGACGTTTAACGCGCTCGCACTAACCTAGAGGCAAACGATCAGAGCGGCCGCCGCCAACCATGCCCGCGGGCGGCTACACCGGAGTACCGAGCCCATGCGGGTTGCAATCGTCAGTACCGAAACCACCGGGCTCACGCCAGCGGACGAGCCTGTCAGCATCGGCCTGTTGCTTGTCGAAGTGGCGCCGCGGGCTGGCACGCTATTGCGGGAGATCACTGACTATTACGGTTCGCAGGAGCCCACCGTGCCGATCGGTGAAGCTGCCACCGGCACGCACGGGTTGACCGCGGAGATGCTGCGCGGGCGGCGCTTTGACGTCGATGCCATCCGCGCCATCGTCGACGACGCGGATGTGCTGGTCGCCCACGGCGCCGAATTCCACGCGCGGATGCTGGGAAAAGTGCTTCCCGACATCCAGCACAAGCGCTGGCGCTGCTCGGTGCGCCAGGTCCGCTGGTCCCAGTACTTCCACGCCCCCAACCACAAGCTCGATACGCTGTGCGAGCACCTGCGCATCTTCCGGCCCCGGCCGCAGGTTGCGCTGGATGATTGCCTGGCGCTGTCCAGGTTGCTGTTTCAGCACATGGGTGCAGCCGACCAAGCCACGCCCATGGGCTTCCTGCTGGCCGAGTCCGACTTCGTGCCGCGTATTGCGATCAGCGTGCCTGTGCCATCGGCGCCGCCGCCGTCACCTGCGGTCCCGGCCGACGCCGGCCAGTCATGGATGCCAAAGGTTGAGACCAGCCATGCTGGCCCAAGCCGGGGGCTGGTCATCGTCGCGGTGATGCTGGTGCTGTTCGCGGGGGCGCTGATCTGGCCGGACTTGCTGCAGTGGTGAGAACAGACCTGTCCGGCGCTTGGAGGCCGCTTGGCTGAAAAGAAAAACGGCCTGGATCTTTCGATCCAGGCCGTTGTTTCCACTGGGTATTTCTGGTCGGAGCGATAGGATTCGAACCTACGACCCTCTGATCCCAAATCAGATGCGCTACCAGGCTGCGCTACGCTCCGAAGCCGGCCATTGTAGCCGGGCCCCGCGATCGCGGTCAATCTAATGTGATGATGCCCGCTCTGGCGCACTCAGCCTTGCCGGCCTGCTCCCCCTTCTGGCGGGGACGCTTTGGCTTGACTTGGGTTTGCGCGCTGGGATAATCCGCACACCGCACCAGTCCGACCGGCGTGCTTTTGGGAACGCCCGGTTTGCCTATTCCTTCCGGACTGACCTGATCACCACAACAATAACGGCGCTCCCGCCCGCGGCGGGCGCCTCGACGTGTTTGCGTCTGCCGGCCGGCGGCGCCAGGCGTTCTGAAACCGGGTATGCGGCTTTGATAACAACGGTCCGACACAGGACCGGTAAAGAGCAGGTAACAGCGGCGCCATGCGGCGCACCGCTTGTCGCCTTGGACGGGAATGAAGATGTTTCAGTCGCACATAGTTGTGCTCATCGCGGGGTTGTTCGCCCTGCAGATGGCTGTGGTTTGCGTGGTGTTGCGCCGCTCGGCGGGCATGGATCGCAGCGGCCTGACGTCGTGGGCGCTGGGAAGCGTGCTGGCCGCAATGGCAGCGGCCCTGGCAGCGGTGCAGGAACTGCGCCCGCTGTGGCTGGTACTGGAATCGAGCGACCTGGCACTGCTGGCGGCGCTCTCGGTCATGGCAGTGGGCGCGCGGCATTTCGCGGGCCGGCCCGGCCGCGCCGCGCCGTTGCTGGCGCTGAACCTGGCAGCCGCGGCGGCGGTGGCCTGGCACGACCTGGCGCCTCAATATCTTGCCGTGCCGCCGCTGATGCCGGAGATGGCACCGCTGCTGACGATGTGCCACATCGCACTGCTGCTGGACCTGGCCCGCAGCGCGTGGCCGTCGGTGCCGGCCACGCGCGGCACCGGCCGGCTGGCAGCGTTGTCGCTGGTATTGATCGTCATCGCCGCGGCGGCCATCAACGCATGGACCGTGGCGCTGCCGCTGGCGGCAGTCATGCAGGGCGGCGCCTGGCCGCGGCCGATGCCGTGGGACGGCGAGCTCGCCATGCTCAATATCTTTGCACTGGTGGGCGTGTCGGTCAGCTTTGCGCTGATGGCACACGACCGGCTGCGGCGTATGCTGGAGCGGCGCGCGCGCCATGACGACCTGACCGATGTGCTGCTGCGCGGCGCGTTCTGGGAAGAGCTGGAGGCAGCCTGCCTGCGCGCCGAGCGGCAGCGCAAGCCCCTGACGGTGGCCTTTGTCGACCTCGATCACTTCAAGGCAATCAATGATGTCTACGGCCACCTGGCGGGCGACAGCGTGCTGCGGCATTTCGCCGGGCAGCTGCGCAAGAATTTTGGCCAGCTCGAGGTGGCGGGGCGCCTGGGCGGCGAGGAATTTGCCATCCTGATGCCGGATACGGCGCTGGAGCAGGGCCGGCTGGCCTGCCTGCGGCTGGCCACGGCGGTGCGCGCCACGCCATGCCCGTCCGAGCCCGATCCGATCGCCTATACCGTCAGCATCGGCCTGGCGGCGCGGCAGCCGGGCGAAGGCGCCGATGCGTTGATGCGCCGTGCCGACCGTGCGCTATACGACGCCAAGCTGAAAGGGCGCAACTGCGTGTCCCTGCATCCGGCGGGCAGCGAGGCGGGCACCGATGGCGGCGCGGCCGATGGCCACTACATCACGCGCGGACAGCCGCGCGCCGCATCCTGACCTGCGCCGCTTGTCACTGCGCAGCGGTGCTGCGGTAGAATGCCGCCTTCGCGTCCTTAGCTCAGTTGGATAGAGCACTCGCCTTCTAAGCGAGCGGTCAGAGGTTCGAATCCTCTAGGACGCGCCAGTGAAATCAAGGGTTTGCGGGGTGTCGCCCGCGCAGGCCGAAGCGCGCCCCACGTCAGTGGGCAATCTGCGGGCATTTCTGGCCTTCGATGCGAGTGCCATGGAGCTCAGAACGGTCAGTGGCCGACTTTATCGGCTGCGCGACACCGCCAGCGTGGCGGACCTCTCTTCGCGTCGTGGACCACCATGAAGCCCCCTCCGCCGATATTGCCGGCATTGGGTAGGGCTACCGCGTGCGCGAAGCCCACCGCCACCGCCGCGTCCACCGCGTTGCCGCCAGCCTTCAGGATGTCCAGGCCGATCCGCGTGGCCGGTTCCTGCTCCGTCGCCACCATGCCGTTGCGCGCCACCACCGGGTGGAACACGTCCACGTCCATGTCGAAGTCGTAGGCGGCGCTGGCGGCCTGTGCTGTCGCGGTGGTGGCCGGCGCCAAGACGGCCGGTTCTGCAATGACAGGCGCATAGCGCGGGGCGGCGGTCTGTGCGATAGGGGCGGTGTTGCAGGGAAGCTCTCGCAAAAGGACCCATCCCGTTTGCGAAGGTTTTCGAGTGCCCCGACGTGACCCGCCCTTTGGCCGGTCGGCGACGCATGCCAAACATGCGGATTGGCAATCGGAGATTGGATGGAAACCCCCGGGGGTGCGTCGAAAGGCTTATGTGAGGCCGTCGTGACTGTTAGCCACGTCTCGCCCCGCCTTGCGCGCATTTCAGCCCATTAATGGCGGCAACTTCTCGCGCCGTCTACGTGGCAGCAATCCCTCCTGTTTTGATGCGAGGAATGCATCAATTCATCGAAACATTGCAATTCCCCTCTGCAAGTTGTCTCTGCAAACTGGCATCAATTCGCCTTTCCCGTTCGCGGGGCAGGGGGAGGTGACGACAATAAGCCGAAATGGGGAGACAGGATGGGCATCGAACAAGAACGGAAAAGTCGGTTAAACGGGAAGTTGGCGGCCGGGGCGGTCCTTGGAATTGCGATCACTACTACTGTTCAGGCACAGAGTTCGTCCGGAGTAAGCCTGTACGGCATCATCGATACCACCATTCGCTACTCAAACAATAACCAGGGCGACAATAAGTTGGCTGCGTTAACCGACGGCTATTTCAACGGCTCACGCTGGGGCATGCGGGGCAACGAGGCGCTCGGAGGCGGATTGTCCGCCATCTTCAATTTGGAGAGTGGCTTTGATCCCTCGACCGGCGTATCGCAGCAAGGCACCACAACGGCAAACTATGGACAGCAGAGTACCGGCGGTCAGGGGCGTTTGTTTGGAAGGCAGGCATGGGTCGGATTGAACCACGAGCGCTTCGGTAGGCTAACGTTCGGCCGGCAATTCACCACCGGCTACGATGCGACCGCCCGCTTTCAGCCTAACGGTCACCCCAATCTGGACGCAGTCACCATCTTTAACGGCTATACGGGACCGCGCCAAGACAACATGGCGAAATACGTCGGACAATGGGGAGCGCTATCTGCGGGAGCGTATTACACCTTTGGCGAAGTGTCGGGTCATATGAAGCCGAGCTCTAGTTACGGCGCAACTCTCGGCTATAAGCAGGGACCGGTGGACGTCGGTGGCTTCTGGCAGCAGGCCAACGCGCTAACCACGCCCGAGTCGAGAAAAGTCTGGGGCGTGGGTGGCAACTATCAATGGGGGATAGTCAAGCTAACCTTCGGCTATCTAAACAATCGATTCGATGTGAGCCCGACGCGAAACGATGTATTCAGTGGCGGCTTCGCTGTGGCGGCTACCTCTGCTCTCACGCTATCCGTTGCGTCGCACTACGACCGCCAGCGCAATGCCTCCGGTAGCCGCATTATGGTGACCGGCGTCGCGGACTACAACCTTTCAAAGCGCACTGACATTTACGCCGAAATTGATTTCAATCGCATCAACGGTGCCTATGCGCTGCCCACCTTCATGGGAGTGAAAGGCAGCAAAGTCGGCGGTGGCATCGGCTTGCGACATCGCTTCTAGAGCGGTCCTTTGTTCTGCCAGGCGGCTAACTGGTGCGTCGGCGCTTCAATGTGCCCAACTATTCTTCGAATTGATCTAACTCCGCTGGTCCCGCGCGTGAACGGCATTCGGGCTAGCACAAATGCAAGGAGCCAGCAGTGGACGAACAGGCAGTTGACCCCAGGACGTGGATTGGACGCAGCGAGCAGTGGGAGGACACGGTCACTGCCGCGCCGATCGCAGCGCTGCGTGCGACGTTGGATTACCCCGCAGCAGCGCAGACAGCAGGCACTCCCTTGCCGCCACTGTGGCATTGGCTTTATTTCTTACCCATGCATCGTCAAAGCGAAATTGGGCACGATGGCCATGCCAAGCGCGGCGGCTTTCTACCCCCTGTGCCATTGCCCCGCCGCATGTGGGCAGGCGGCCAATTCGAGTTTCGCCATCCACTTCGGGTGGGCGACAAGATCCAGCGCACCTCCGTCATCGACGATGTTACAAGCAAGGAGGGGCGGACCGGAAAGTTAGTATTTGTAAGAGTGCGTCATGAGATCCGCGCCATCGGTACTGCGGAACCGGCGTTAGTGGAGTTTCACGACATCGTTTACCGAGGGGCACAGCAGTCGGGCGAGGCGCCTGTCATGCCCCAAGCGGCGCCCGCGGAAGCGGCTTGGCAGCGCCAAATTGTTCCGGACGACGTCTTGCTGTTCCGCTATTCGGCCCTGACTTTCAATGGGCATCGCATCCACTATGACCGCCGCTACGTGACAGAGGTCGAAGGCTACCCCGGCTTGATTGTCCACGGCCCGCTGATCGCTACGTTGCTGCTGGATCTGCTGCGGCGCGAATTGCCCCAGGCCGAGGTCGCCAGCTTTCGATTCCGTGCGGTGCGCCCGACCTTCGACCTGCATCCCTTCCGGGTCAGCGGTCAACCGCAGTCTGACGGCAAAACAGTTCGCTTGTGGGCATCCGACCACGAGGGCTGGCTGACCATGGACGCCACGGCAGTCCTTCGCTGATTTCGCTTTACGGAAGATCCTGATGCAACCCCTCAAAGACATCACGGTTGTCACATTTGAACACGCGATTGCGGCGCCTTTTGCCACGCGGCAGCTTGCCGATCTGGGTGCACGAGTTATTAAGATCGAGCGGCCTGGGGTCGGCGATTTCGCCCGTGGTTACGATGAGCGGGTCCGTGGCCTGGCCTCGCATTTTGTCTGGACAAACCGCTCGAAGGAAAGCCTGACGCTCGATGTCAAGCACCCGGCCGCGGCTGGCGTATTACAGCGTCTGATTGAGGAAAAGGCGGACGTGGTGGTTCAGAACCTCGCACCAGGCGCCGCAGCACGGCTTGGTCTGGGCTATGAAACGCTTTCCGCCGTAAAGCCCCAAATCATTGTGTGTGATATTTCGGGCTATGGCGACAACCCGAAGAATCCCGGACCATACCGCGACAAGAAGGCCTATGACCTTCTCGTTCAGGGCGAAGCCGGATTTCTGTCCGTGACGGGGACACCTGACGTGCCTTGCAAGGCTGGGCCTTCCATTGCCGATATCGCCGCCGGCATGTATGCCTACACAAACATTCTGGCCGCCCTGTTACAACGCAATCAGACGGGCCGAGGGCAACGTATTGACATCTCCATGCTAGAGGCGCTGGCGGAATGGAATAGTTACCCTCTCTACTACGCTTTTGATGGGGCACAGCCGCCGCAGCGCACGGGCGCAAGCCACGCCACAATCTACCCCTATGGACCGTTTCCGGCTGGCGATGGGGCGACAGTAATGTTGGGGTTGCAGAACGAGCGGGAATGGGCAAACTTCTGCAACACAGTGCTCCAGCGGCCCGAACTGATCGAAGATCCCCGCTTTAGCTCAAACTCGAGACGCGTGGCCGAGCGCACTGCACTGAGGCAGATCATCGTAGATGCCTTTTTGCCTCTAACCGGTGCTCAAGTGGTGCAGCGATTGGAGTTGGCCCAGATCGCAAATGCCAGTGTCAATGACATGCAGGGGGTGTGGGAGCATGCTCAACTCAAGGCGCGCGGCCGCTGGACTGAAGTCGACTCGCCCAAGGGCATGCTGCCGGCTCTCTTGCCCCCAGGGACCTGGAACGAAGGGCCGCGTATGGATCCGATACCGGCACTTGGTCAGCACACCGACACAATTCTCGCGGAGCTTGGATATGCCTCCGACGAAATCGCCGTGATGCGCGCTGATAGCGTCGTGTAACGCCTGGCCTAGCGCACCATACATGTGACCTAACGGAGACGTAACCTATGGCTTCCACCATCATTGATTCCCGCATTTTTGGCGACATGTTTAGCGACGCGCGCATGCGCGAAGTGTGGTCCGATGAAAACCGCACGGCTAAATACCTGGACATCGAGCGAGCATTGGCAAAAGTGCAAGGTGAGCTTGGCATCATCCCGCAGGAAGCGGCCGACGAGATCGTCAAGAATTGCGAACTTTCCCAAATTGACTGGGTTAAGCTCAAGGCAAAGACCGAACAGATCGGATATCCGATTATCGCGGTGGTCAACCAGATCAACGCGAACTGCCGGGATGGGCTTGGCGAATTCTGCCATTGGGGCGCCACCACCCAGGACATTACCGACACAGCGGCGGTGTTGCAGATGCGCGAGGGCCTGGCACTGATCGAGTCGGATCTCGACGACATCGCTGACGCGCTTGCGACGCTGGCGAAGCAGTACCGCGACACGCCGGTGATCGGTCGGTCCAACCTGCAGCAGGCCACCCCTATTACGTTCGGCTACAAGATGGCCAGCATCCTTGCTGGCATCGAGCGCCACCGCGAGCGGCTGCGGCAGTTGAAGCCGCGAGTGCTAATGGGTGAGTTCGGCGGCGCATCCGGTACGCTTTCCTCGTTGCAGACGGGAGCCATGGAAACACAGGCTGCGTTGATGAAGGAACTTGGGCTGGCGCAGCCACTGATCTCCTGGCACACGGTGCGCGATACGATTGCCGAAGTGGGCGCGTTTCTCGGACTCGTCGGCGGCTCGCTCGGCAAGATCGCCATGGACGTGAAGCTCATGATGCAGACCGAAGTTGCCGAGGTGTTCGAACCCTTTGCGCCGGGGCGCGGCTCTTCATCGACCATGCCGCAGAAGCGCAACCCGATTTCGTGCCTGTACATCCACGCCAACATCTCGGTTGCACGGCAGCACGCGGCGGCCCTGATGGATGCGATGGTGGCTGATCACGAGCGTTCAACAGGCCCGTGGGAGATCGAATGGGTATCCCTACCGGAGATCTTTTGCCTGATTTCCGGTGCCCTGAAGCAGGCGAAGTTCGTGTTGCAGGGCTTGGAAGTGGACGCGGCTCGCATGCGCGCGAATATCGACATGACAAACGGGCTAGTTATGTCTGAGGCGGTGATGATGGGCCTGGGTCCATATATTGGGCGCGAGTATGCGCACGATCTGGTCTATGACCTTTGCCGCGAGGCCATTGCCAACAACCGACCCTTGATCGACATCCTCGCGGCACATCCGGAAGTAAGCAGCCACGTGTCACGCGCACAACTCGAGGCCATGTGCGATCCACGCAACAATCTTGGCCAAGCCGGCGTAATGGTCGACAGGGTACTGGCTAGCCGGCGCTAAGACGCACTGCCAAGAAGAGCATGCCGGCCTGCCGTCCGTGAGCCGTCGGCGCGCCAAGGTCGGTCCGCGGGGCGATTATTTGCCACGCCGTTTGCCGGCGGGCGCGCCACGTCTTGGTCGTGTTTCGCAAAGGAAGTCATAGAGCTGCTGCGCGGCAGGTGTTAAGGATCGGCTCTTGCGGCGTATTAACCCAATTTTGCGCGTCACGACCGGGTCGGTTAGTGGGACACTAACTAGAAGCGGATGATCTGGACCTGGCATGGCGATGGATGGCACCGCTGCGATGCCAAGCCCGGCTTCGACCAAGCCCAAGGTCGTGGTGACGTGCTGCGTCTCGTAGATACTCTGCGGCAATCGTGACACGTTCGAAAGCGCCTGATCGAGGAGCAGCCGGTTGCCGGAAGCTTTGCTGACCGAGATGTAGTCATATTCGGCGAGGTCTGCCCAGGTCACTTGCCGTCGCTCCGCGAGTGGATGATCGCGACGGCAGGCCGCAACGAACCGTTCCTCCAGCAAGGGCCTGAATTCAATGTCTGGCTCTTGGCCTCCCACGAAATCGATCCCGAAATCTGCTTCACTGCGCGACACCGCTGACAGTACCTCGTTTGCGCTGGCATCCAGAATCTTTACCCGAATCTTCGGATACTGCGCGTGGTAACGCGAGATGACTTGCGGCAAGAAGTAATAAACCGTCGACGGTACGCAAGCAATAGTCACTTCCCCCATCCGCGTCGTTGTCACTCCGCGTATGCCCAGCAGTGCCTGATCCAGTTCGTCAAGTATCTCCTTTACCTTTCGGTCGAAATCCCGGCCGACGGTCGTAAGGCTAACCCGGCGGGTGGTGCGGTCGAGTAAGCGCACTCCCAAGGCCTCTTCAAGCTTGTCTATGCGACGGCTAAAGGCCGGCTGTGAGACGTTCAGGGAGGTGGCCGCCTTGCGGAAGCTATTCAGTTCGGCAACGGCACGAAACGCCTGCAAATCATTGAGGTTGAAGTTGATGGTCATTGCACTTTCCCGAGCGTCATCACTGATGCGCATTGTGCATCAATTGATCCTAAAAATTCAATTCACTAAAAGAAGGGAAACCACGAACATGACCAGACGGCTCCAGTAGGCCGACCAAAAAACCACATCATACGGAGCAGACAGATGCAATCATCGAAGCGACTTTTACTTTGCAGCATTGCGATCGCGGTATCACTTGGCAGCGTCAGCGCCTTTGGTGCGTTCCCTGACAAGAGAATTTCGCTGGTAGTGCCCACCGCAGCGGGAGGCGCTAATGACGCCATGGCGCGGGTAGTTGGCCAGGCAATGTCGACCATTCTCAATCAGACAATCGTGGTCGACAACAAAGCGGGGGCGAACGGCGCGATTGCCAGTGAGTTTGTCATGCGTGCCCCACCGGACGGCTACACGTTGCTACTCGGCTACGTGGCGACACATGCCATGAACCCTGCGCTGCAGAAGCTTCGGTACGATCCCGTTAAGGATTTTGTGCCCGTCGGCATGGTGGGTTCTTCGGCAACCGTGATGGTCGTCAATCCAAACCTGAAGGCCAACGATGCCAAGGGAGTCGTGACGCTACTCAAAGCAACGCCAGGAAAGATCAGTTACGCGTCGGCGGGCAATGGAACCGCTCCGCATTTTGCCGCGGAGATGTTCAAACTCTCGACCGGCACCGAGATGCTTCATGTGCCGTATAAGGGGTCAGCTCCGGCGATTAACGACACAGTTGCCGGGCAGACACAAGTGATGTTTCCGAGCCTTTTCACCGCCATGCCCCAGTTGAAGAACGGCAAGCTGAAGGCGGTCGGGATTGCAGGCAGCAAGCGCTCTTCGCTGATGCCAGAGTTGCCCACGCTGAAGGAACAAGGGATCGACGACGTTGATGTCTCCCAGTGGTATGCCATCTTCGCCCCCGCGAACACACCAGCCCCCGTTGTAGAAGCATTGAACAAGGCATTAAACCAGGCGTTGAAGGATAAAGCCGTTGTCCAGCGTTTGGAGGGACAAGGCGCAGAGGTTACGACCATGTCCACGGCCCAGATGCGAACATTTATTCAGGAGGAACAGGTCAAGTGGAAGAAAGTAGTTCAGGCGGCAAAACTGAAGGCGGACTGAGATGAGCAAGACAATACCTTGCGTGCTGATGCGAGCCGGCACCTCGCGCGGGCCGTTCTTTCTGCGGGAGTGGCTGCCCGAAAGCGTAGAGGCTCGCGACCAGGCGTTGATCGGTGCCATCGGTGCCTCCGACCCGCTTCAACTGGACGGGGTGGGCGGCGGTAGCACGCTGAACAGCAAGGTGGCGATTGTTTCGCGATCCACGCAACCCGGCTGTGACCTTGACTACCTGTTCGTACAGGTAGGAGTGGGTAACTCCTCGGTGGACACCCGGCCCAACTGCGGCAATATGCTTTCCGGAGTCGCACCCTTTGCGATCGAGCAAGGACTGGTTGCAGCCCAACTCGGCTCAACCCGCGTGCGCGTTCACAACGTCAATACAGGGTCGCGAATCGATGTGACGGTCCGCACGCCTAACGGGCGGGTCACCTATGACGGCGACACTCGAATCGATGGCGTTGCGGGCACTGGGTCACCAATCTTGCTCGATTTCGTCGATGCGTGGGGCGCAGTGACCGGAAAGGTCTTTCCGACGGGCAACCGCGTTGACCTGATTGACGGCATCGAAGTGACTTGTATCGATGCGGCGATGCCATTGATGCTCGTCCGGGCACGCGACCTCGGTGTCAGTGGACGCGAGGCGCCGGCCACGCTCGACAATGATCCGATACTGCTTGCGCGTCTGGAAGCGCTGCGCTTGCAGGCTGGGCAGTTGATGGGGCTGGGCGACGTCTCGGACAGCGTTATTCCAAAGCCAGTCCTGGTCGGCCCCGGCGATTCGCCGGAAAGCATTACGTCGCGCTACTTTACGCCCCGCAAATGTCATGCGTCGCATGCAGTCACCGGCGCCATCGGCGTTGCCAGCGCATTCGCCTTACCTGGGACGGTTGCTAGCCAATTGACCCGATTGCCCGGCCGCCACGCACTTGTCGTCTTGCACCCAGCGGGACGGATCGAAGTGGAGGTGGAATTGGAGGGGGAGGGTGATGCGGCTACTGTAACAAGAGCGGCTCTCGTTCGAACGGCACGCAAGATCATAGAAGGTCAGCTCCATCTGCCCGAATATGTCTTCTCGCGGCCGGAAGGCAGCCGAGTAAAGCAGGCCTCGGCTCGGCATTCATTGCGGATCATCGTACCAACCCGTGCCGGAGGCGGCAACGATCTTGTGGCGCATCTTATTGGTCCCAGGCTTGGGCGACTGCTGGGGCATGACGTCATCATCGATAACCGTCCCGGTGCCAACGGCGGCATCGCCTGCGAGTACGTGGCGCGGGCAGTACCCGATGGTCAGACGCTCTTGCTCGGCTATATTGGAACTCATTCAATGAATCCGGCCCTGCAACCTGTTGGGTATGATCCGGTTTCGTCTTTTTCTCCGGTCGGGCTTATAGGATCGTCACCGATATTGTTGGTGGCGAATCCAATGCAGACGCCGCTTGACCTGGGTACGCTGGTCGCCCACATGAAGCGCGAGCCTGGAAGGTTTCGCTACGCGTCCGCAGGGGACGGTACACCGCCGCACTTTGCCGCAGAGCTTTTCCAACTGGCCACTGGCACTTCGATGCGCAGTACTACCTTCGAGGGCGCAGCGCCTGCCATCGCGTCGACCATTGATGGACGGACACAGGTTATGTTCGCGAGCCTGCTGACAGCGTATCGGCCGGTGGGTGCCGGTCAGTTGCGAGCACTGGCAGTCGCCGGACCCAAACGTCTGCCAGTGCTGCCAGAAGTACCGACGCTTGCGGAGTTGGGCGTGAGGGGCATGGAATTGACTCAGTGGTATGGTCTGTTTGCCCCGGCGGGAACTGCTGCCACGATGGTGGAGCAGCTCAATGGCGCCTTGGCTGCAGTCCTACGGGATCCAGAGGTCAAAGAGGGCTTCGAGAGCTACGGCGCAGCCCCCGAGCCGGGCGGTTCCGAACTTCTCGCAAGACGGGTGGAGACTGAACTAGAGCGCTGGCAGCGCATTGTTAGGGTGTCAGGTCTTGCGCCGTCGTCGATCGACGGTGACCCAGTGCAACAGTTTCTGGAGCCCTGCTAAATTACCTCGTAAGAGGTAGCGGTCGGTAACCGATGTGGTGCCTGCAACCGGCGCACGCTCGATTGTTGGGGTTCGCCTGCCTGCGAAAACGGAGATACTTTGGGACAACAGAACCGGTTATGGACGGCCGCCATGCTCGACCATCGCTGTGATGAGCCGGCCAAGGACTGCCTACAGTCTTGCAACTGCATATCAGCCGGGTTCCGTGTCGGCTCGAAGGAAGTCGGCAATGATTTCGGCAGACCTGCAAGAGTTGATGAAGGGATTTCCGGCCAGGCTCCCCGCATTACGTGGCGGGGCCTTGCACTGACTCGATCGTCGCAATATGGTAAATGCCGCCGCGCGCGTACCGCCCCCTGAGAAGGCGAGGATGACCAGGTTTTCGTTGTCCGCCGAATACTGGGGGCGCGTGAAGAAGCGATAGCCGGCACCCTGGTCCGCGTGCGCGATCGTCGGATTGACTGGCCGGGAGGCGCAGGCGGCAAGCAGAAGCAGCATCGAAATGACGGCCAAGGCTGAGGTCGGCGATCTGGCAATAGGTCCTCCGCGGCGACTGCAGGACGAACCGGACCGAGCGGGTCGGCGTGCTGCAACTCCCCCAATACTAGTCGGCCAATGTAGCGATTGGCATACGTTTTGAGGTTGTCCCGGCGCGGCCACTCGTCTAGACTGGATTTCACCTGCCCAAGAGACCGGTACTTAACCTGGCTTGGCGAATGCGCGGCGGTGAGGCCGCCGATCCGGTACCTTTGCGGTGATCTGCAGGGAGACAAGCGATGTTGCCCACGCCCACTTCAGAGAGAGCGCTGTCCCGCGGACTACTCGATGTGCTGATCCGTGCCGGGCTGATCGCGGTGCTGGCAATCTTCTGCTTCCGGATATTCCGCCCCTTCCTCGATCTCATTGTCTGGTCCGTGATCCTGGCGGTGACCATCTACCCGCTCCAGGTCAGGCTCAGGCGCAGGCTGGGCAACAAGGACGGCCGCGCCGCCACGCTGATCGTGCTGGCCGCCATCGCCATCATTGCGCTGCCAGCCTACCTGCTGGGCGCCGCCATGATCGACTCGATGGAGAATGCGATCGCCATCGTCAAGAGCGAAGGCATTCATATTCCGCCACCGCATGAGTCGGTCGCCAGCTGGCCGCTGGTTGGCCAGCGCCTGTATGACCTCTGGCTGCAAGCCGCCTCGGACCTGGCCAGCGTGGTGCAGACGCTGGCGCCTCAGATCAAGGAAATCAGCCTGGCCGTGCTGGCCGCAGCCGCCGGCATCGGCAAGGGGCTGCTGATCTTCGTCTTCGCGCTGATTATCGGGGGCATCTTCATGGCCTACGGCGAGGCCGGCAACCGCAGCACCGTGCAGATTGCCTCGCGCATTTTCGGCCTGGAGCGGGGCCAGCGCATCGCCACGCTATGCACCGCGACCATCCGCGCTGTGGCGCAGGGCGTGGTCGGCATCGCCTTCATCCAGATGCTGCTGATCGGCATAGGTTTTGTGATCAAGGGGGTTCCTGCCGCGGGCGTGCTGGCCATGGCCGTGCTGCTGCTGGGCATCGCGCAGTTGCCGGCAACGCTGATCACGGTGCCGGTGATCATCTATGTCTTTGCCACGGAAGGTGCCAGCGTTGCCACTATCGTCTTCGCCATCTATGTCTTCGTGGCGGGACTGGCCGACAACGTGCTCAAGCCACTGCTGCTCGGGCGCGGCGTCGATGTGCCGATGCCGGTGGTATTGATCGGTGCCCTGGGCGGCATGGTGACAGGCGGCGTGATCGGCCTGTTTATCGGTCCGGTGGTGCTTGCGGTCGGGTATCAGCTGTTCTGGCAATGGGTGGAAGACCCGCCGCCGCAAGCGGATCCCGGCAACCAGCAACAGACCTGAAGTGGTCCGGGGTCACGCATGTCGCGCTGGAATCATCCGCTGCGCGCATTGCTGGCCTGCGCCTGTTGCCTTGGCGGCTGCGCGCGCCTGGGGCCGGATTTCCAGCCGCAGCATGCGCCCTGGACGCAGCAGTGGCACAGCCCGGCGCTTGAGCAGGCGACCGAGCAGCGGGCCCAGCCCGACATCCGCGAGTGGTGGCAGGTCTTTGCCGACCCGACGCTCGAACGCCTGGTCGCCGAAGCCGACGCGCACAATGCCAGCCTGCGGATTGCCGGCCTGCGCGTGATGGAAGCGCGCGCCCAACTGGGCATTGCCCAGAGCGGGCGCTTCCCGCAACTGCAGCAGGCCAGTGCCGATGCCCTGTACACGGACCGCCGGCAGGCCGGCGGCCTGAACCCGCAGAACAGCCGCTTCTGGCAATACAGCGCGGGCTTCGACATCGGCTGGGAACTCGATTTCTGGGGCCGCTTCAGCCGCGCCATCGAATCTGCCGATGCTGTCTATTTTGCCGCCCGAGCCAACCGCGACGATGTGCTGGTGTTGCTGCGCGCCCAGGTGGCTGAGACCTACTTTGCGCTGCGCACGGCCGAGGCACGGCTGCGCATCGCCCGCGACAACGCAGCGCTGCAAAAGCGCAGCCTTGAGATCACCGAGCGGCTGTTCAAGAGTGGCGAGACCGACGAGCTCGACCTGCAGCAAGCGAAGACGCAGTACCTGGGCACCCTGAGCAGCATTCCTGAATTTGAAAGCCAGATCATGCGCACCCGCAATGCCCTGGCGGTGCTGATGGGCCGCCCGCCAGGCCCGTTGCCGGAGCTGCCGGAACTGGTGGGCAAGGAAGGGGTGATTCCACTGATCGATCGCGCAGTACTGCAGGATGTGCCTGCCAGCCTGTTGTTGCGTCGTCCGGATATTCGCGCCGCCGAGCTGCAGATTGCCGCGCAATCGGCGCTGATCGGCGTGGCCGAAGCCGATCTCTATCCGTCGCTGACGTTGCTGGGCAGCATTGTCTGGTCCGCCAGCACGCTGGCCGGCACGCCCAACAGCCTGGCCCTGATCGGTGGCCCCAGCCTGCGCTGGAGCGTGTTCGACTACGGCCGCATCAAGAACACCGTGCGCGTGCAGGACGCCCGCCTGCAGCAGCTGATCGTCGCCTACCAGGATGCCGTGCGGCAGGCGGCGCGCGAGGCCGACGATGCCGCCAGTGCCCTGATCAAGGCGCTGGATCGCGAGCAGATCCTGCGCGACAGCGCGCTGGCCGCCAGGCGTTCGCTGACGCTGGCCAACGCGCTCTACCGCGAAGGCTACTCGGACTTCCAGCGCGTGCTGGATGCTCAGCGTGCGCTGGCCACCCAGCAGGACGCCTACCTGGTCAACCGCAGCAATGCCGTCAGCAACCTGATCGCCTTGTACAAGGCCCTCGGCGGCAGCTGGCACAGCGAGCAGCCACTGGTGGACCCGGCCACCCGTCAGCAGATGCAGCAACGCACCGACTGGGGGAACCTGCTGGATGAACCGGGCCCGCCGTCCGCCGGTGCCAGCCTCCCAGTGAAGCAGAGGTAGATCTCCCTGAGCGAGTGCCGATGAGCGATGCCCCGCAACCCACCGCAGCCCCAGCGCCCAGCGCACCGCCGCCCGCCGCCGACCCGGCAAGGAAGGGCGTGCGCTGGGTGCTCTTGCTGATCGTCATCAGCCTGACCTGGTACCTGTTTGCCGACCGGTTGACCCCATACACGCAGCAGGCGCGGGTACAGGCTTTCGTGGTGCCGGTTGCGGCGGAAGTGTCCGGGCGTGTGACCAAGGTGCATGTGCGCAACAACCAGGACGTCGCGGCAGGCACAGTCCTGTTCGAGGTGGATCCCCAGCACTACAAGATTGCCGTGGACCGCGCCCGCGCCGATCTGGAGTCGACACGCCGGCAGATCGGCGCCAGCACCGCGGGCATCGAATCGGCGCAGGCATCGCTGCGCGCAGCACGCGCCAACGAGCTCAAGGCGCGCCAGGACAGGGACCGCCTGGAGCGCCTGTACAGCGATGATCCCGGCACCATTTCCCTGCGCCGTCTGGAGGTGGCGCGCGCCAGCCTCGAGCAGGCTGTCAGCCAGGTCGCCGCCGCCAAGGCCGAGGTCCAGCGTGCGCGCGAACAGCAGGGGGGCAGCGAGGAAGAGAACGCCAAGCTGCGCAGCGCCGCCACTGCCCTGGAAAAGGCCGAACTGGATCTCGCCAATACGCAGGTGCGGGCGCGCGCCGCCGGGCTGGTCACCGACCTGCGCACCGATGCCGGCCAGTATGCCGCGGCCGGCAATCCGGTCATGACGCTGATCGCGATCCACGATCTGTGGATCAGCGCGGAGATGACCGAGAACAACCTGGGCCGTGTCGAGCCCGGCACGCCGGTTGCCATCGTGCTGGATGCGCTGCCGGGCAGGATCTTTGAGGGCCGGGTGCGCAGTGTCGGCTATGGCGTCAACGTCGGCCCGAGCACGCCGCCGGGCAGCTTGCCGACGGTGCAGAACAGCCGAGACTGGCTGCGTCCGGCGCAACGCTTCCCGGTGGTGGTCGAGATTGCCCAGGGCGAACTCGCCTCGATGCGCGGCATTCGCGTGGGCGGGCAGGCCGAGGTCATGGCGTTTCCCACCCAGGGCAACCCGCTCAATCCGCTCGGCCGTGTATTCCTGTACCTGATGAGCTGGCTTTCCTATGTCTACTGACAGCCCGGTGCTGCCGATGCCCGCGCGCGATCCACGCGCCCAGCGTTCGCTGCGCGTGGCGAGCGGCACCGCGCTGTGCCTGGCGGCCAGCTTCGGCCTGGGCCTGCCGATCCCCATGCTCGCGCCGGTGCTCGGCGTGTTCCTGCTGGCCAGCGTCAACCAGCCGGTGTCGCCCAAGGCCGGGCTGGGCCTGGTGCTGGTCGTGATGCTGACCACCGGCACTGGCCTGCTGCTGATCCCCATGCTGCGCTACTACCCCGTCAGCGGCGTGCTGATGATCGGCCTGTGCCTGTTCCTGGCCTTTAGCTACGGACTGCGCGGCGGCAACAACCTGGTCTCCACCTTCCTGGTGATCGGCCTGACCATGATCTCGGCGGCGGGCACCTTCGATTTCGGGCTGGCGGTCATGGTCATCGGTGCCCTGGTCAAGGGGCTGCTCGTCGCGGTCGTGGTGCTGGCACTTTGCCACTGGCTCTTTCCCGAACCGGCCGGCGCGCAGGCGCGGCCTGCGGCCAAGGCCTTGCCGGATGACCAGGCCGCCTGGATTGCGCTGCGTGCGGCGCTGGTGGTGATGCCGGCCTTCCTGCTGGCGCTGAACGACCCGGCCGCGTACATCCCGATCATCATGAAAGCGGTCAGCCTCGGCCGGCAAAGCTGCACCACCACGGCACGCGGCGCCGGGCGCGAACTGCTTGGCTCGACCTTGTTCGGTGGCGTGCTGGCCATCCTGTTCTGGTGCGCACTCAGCCTGTTCGTGCATTTGTGGATGTACTTCCTGTGGATGCTGCTGTTTGGCCTGCTGGCGGCGCGCAAGCTGTATGGCCTCAGCCCGTCGCGGTACCCGCCAGGCTTCTGGGTGAACACTCTCGTGACGCTGATCATCCTGCTGGGCCAGTCCGTGCAGGACAGCGCGGCCGGGAAGGATGTCTATACCGCCTTCGCCGTGCGCATGGGCCTGTTTGTGGGCGTCACGCTGTATGCCTGGCTGATGATCGAGCTGCTCGACCAGCCGCGCGGCGCACGACGGCATGCCCGCTGAAGAGGCCGGTCATGCTGAGCAACCTGCTGATCGGCCTTCCCGTAATGCTGCTCTGCCTGCTGCTGCAGGCGGTCTTCGTGGCTATCTGCCTGCGCTACTACGTGCGCTTCAAGCATGTCCGGCAAGGCCGCGAATCGCTCGGGCAGGACATCCTGCTGTTGTCGGTCGTGATGGTGCTGATGTTGCTCGGCAACTTCGTGCAGATGGCGATCTGGGCCGTCTTGTTCATGCTGTTGGGCGAGTTCGGCGATTTCGCCACCGCGCTCTATCACTCGGGCGTGAACTTCGCCACGCTGGGCTACGGCGATATCGTCATGTCCGAAGCCCGGCGCTTGCTGGGGCCGCTCGAGGCGGCCAACGGCATCCTGATGTTCGGCGTCTCCACCGCAGTGATGACCGCGGCGGTGCTGGACGTGATCAAGCGCAACCCGGCCAGGCTGCGGCAGGACGAGGGGCCATAGGGATGGGGGCGTCGGGCGCAGCCCGGGCCGGGACTGGGACGGTTCTAATATCGGATGCCGAATCGCGGGCGGGGTCGGGCAATCGATGCATCCCGATCTCTGCGAAAGCTGGCCCGCCGCGGGCGACTCTTCGGCCGGCTGCACTCGCCATTCAACGATCCAGGGAAACTCTGATGATTGCACGGCGAGCAAGCATAGCGGGCGCCACAAAGCAGCGGGGGGGGGGGGGGGGGGGGGGGGGGGGGGGGGGGGGGGGG
>NZ_JBYSZW010000067.1:0-14086 GCF_058787575.1 Cupriavidus sp. FW305-3-2-15-C-LB2 | reverse complement strand
CGCCCCCCCCCCCCCCCCCCCCCCCCCCCCCCCCCCCCCCCCCCGCTGCGTTTTCCCGGTCAGGAAATCGTGTAGGTGGTACGTTCCCCGGGGTTGTAGAGGTCCCTGGCCAGTTGCAGGATCTGGTCCCGATGATGGTCGAAGGTGGCGAGAAGGGCGGATTCTTCCGCGGCACCCTGGTGGCTCAGGCGCAGAAGGATTTCGTCAGTGACCTGAAAGGCCACTTCGCGCGCGTTGTCGTAGCCCCAGAAGCAAACGCAGTGCCGCGCCGCATCGTAGCTGCGGCTGGGATTGGGAAAATTCAGTGCCATTGCAGACTCCTGTCCGGTCACGGTACGCCGTGCGTGTTGGGCTTGCTGGCGCCAGCCGGTGCTGCCGCCCCCAGTATGCGCCTGTTTCCCGCAAGCTGGGCATGTGTCCCTGCGGCCTGCTGGAGCGCATGGCGCGTTCTTCGCGAAAGATATTTCCTTCGCCGGTGATTTAGCGCGTATGCTGGGATTGCCATTATCTCCAGGCAAGCCATTCAGGAGCCCATCATGGCCAAGAGTCAACTACGCAGCAGCCGCGAAGCCAAGAAACCCAAGCAACCGAAAAAGCCATCCGTGCCGGCCTCACCCTTCAGCACGGTCCAGTTTCGCGGGCACGATGAGGTCGCCAAGAAGAAGAAATGACTGAGACCGACAGTGCAGGGGTCGTCTGGTCCCTTGTGTTCCTGGCCGCGTTGGTCGGGGTCTACGGCTACATCATCCGGGTGGGCATCCACCACAAGCCGGTGTTCGGCATAGCGAAGCACTCGCTTCGGTACTGGTGGCACCGGCTGGTCCACGTGACCAAGTAAGCAACGCCGGCCAGTCAGGCCGGCGCGGGCAAGATTTGCGGTTTTGCCGCACAATACAGCCTGCGCGCCGCACAGGAGCACGCTGGATCGATCAGAGGCGAGGGCACTGACCTCGCCCGTCAGCGGGCGGCATTTTGTTGAACATCCTGCAATCCTGTACATGGCCGCCCCACATGCACATTCCGCCGCGGATCCCGTCCGCGGCGCAGACACTTCCGTTTCTTTCCGCGATAGCAATCCATCCGGCCGCCTGCCGCTGCTGGCGCTCGGGGTCGGCAGCTTCGGCATCGGCACCGGCGAATTCGTCATCATGGGCCTGCTGCCCGATGCCGCCAGCGACCTCGCCATCTCCATCCCGCAAGCCGGCCACCTGATCAGCGCCTATGCGCTGGGCGTGGTCATCGGCGCGCCGCTGCTGGCGGTGCTGGGCGCGCGCTGGCCGCGGCGCAACCTGCTGATCGCGCTGATGGCGGTGTTTGCCGCCGGCAATATCGCCAGCGCGCTGGCGCCTTCCTATCTGTCGATGATGGTGGCGCGCCTGCTCACGGGTTTTCCGCATGGCACGTACTTTGGCGTGGCGGCGCTGGTGGCCGCCAGCCTGGTCCCGCGCGAACGGCGCGCGCAGGCGGTGGGGCTGGTGATGCTGGGCCTGACCACTGCCACGCTGGTGGGCGTGCCGATCGCCGCCACGGTCGGCACCTGGCTGGGCTGGCGCTCGGCCTTCGTGATTGTCGGTGCCCTCGGTGCACTGACGGCGCTGCTGGTGTGGCGGTGGGTCCCGTTCGTGCCGGCCGACCGGCGTGCCAGCCCGCTGCGCGAGCTGTCGGCGCTCAAGCGCAAGCAGGTCTGGCTGACGCTCGGTATCGGCGCGATCGGCTTCGGCGGCATGTTCTCGGTGTTCAGCTATATCAAGCCGACCATGCTCGAGCTGGCGCATATGCCGGCGGCGGGTATCCCGGTGGTGCTGGCCTTGTTCGGCATCGGCACGGTGGCGGGCAACCTTGCCGGCGCGAAGCTGGCCGACAAGGCATTGATGCCGACCATCGGCGGCGTGCTGGTGTGGGCGGCGCTGGTGCTGGGCGCCTTCGCCTTGACCGCGTCGCATCCCTGGCTGGCTGCCATCAATGTGCTGCTGGTGGGCACCACGGTGGCACTGGGCCCGGCCTTGCAGATCCGGCTGATGGATGTCTCCGGCGACGCGCAGACGCTGGCCGCGGCCCTCAACCACTCGGCCTTCAACATGGCCAACGCGCTCGGCGCGTGGCTGGGCGGGGTGACCATTGCCGCCGGCTACGGCTGGGAGTCCACCGGCTGGGTCGGCCTGCTGCTGGCGCTGGGCGGCCTGGTGGTCTATGCGTGGTCGATGCTGAGCATGGGCCGGCAGGGCGCGCCAGTCGCGGCGCAGGCGTGATGCAGGCGGACCTGGTGGGTGCGCGCACAGGTCTGCAAGGAACAAAAAAAAGGGGTGCCTCATCGGGCACCCCTTTTTCATCCGCGGTCCGCTGGCGGGACGGGCTTACTCTGCGTCCGCGACGCTGGCGCCGACCACGTTGAAGCCGCCGTCGACATAGGTGATCTCACCGGTCACGCCGCTGGCCAGGTCGGACAGCAGGAAGGCGGCCACGTTGCCGACTTCTTCGATGGTGACGTTGCGGCGCAGCGGCGCGGCCTGCTCGAAGTGGCCGAGCAGCTTGCCGAAGCCCTTGATGCCCGAGGCGGCCAGGGTCTTGATCGGGCCGGCGGAGATGCCGTTGGCGCGGATGCCACGCGGACCGACCGACGAGGCCAGGTAGCGCACGCTGGCTTCCAGCGAGGCCTTGGCCAGGCCCATGGTGTTGTAGTTGGGAACCACGCGCTCTGCGCCCAGGTAGGTCAGCGTCAGCAGCGAGGCCTTGTCCGACAGCAGCGGCAGCGCGGCCTTGGCCAGCGCCGGGAAGCTGTAGGCGGAGATGTCATGGGCGATGCGGAAACCTTCGCGCGACAGGCCTTCCAGGAAGTCGCCGGCGATCGCCTCGCGCGGCGCGAAGCCGATCGAGTGCACCAGGCCGTCGAACTTATCCCAGCGCTGGCCCAGCGCGGCGAAGGTCGCGGCGATCTGCTCGTCGCTGCCGACGTCGCATTCGAACACCAGGTCGCTGCCGAATTCCTTGGCAAAGTCGCTGATCCGGTCCTTGAACCGTTCGCCGACATAGGTGAAGGCCAGTTCGGCGCCTTCGCGTTTGCACGCCGACGCGATGCCATAGGCGATCGACCGGTTAGAGAGCAAGCCGGTGATCAGGATCCGCTTACCTGCCAGAAATCCCATAAGTTCTCCAAGGTGGTGTATCAGGCACGCTTCGTGCGTCCGCCGTGCGGCCGTGCGCGTGCCTTTGCTGTCTTGCGGCCGTTTTTATTGCGCCGCGCAGAGGGAATGTCCGGATGGCTGGCGCCACCCCCGACGCATGTAAAATTGTCTCATACTTGGCCCGGCCGCAGAATGCCGGGCCCCACAGGTCATAGTGGAGGAATCCAACGGGATGCCTATTCAAGCACGTTGGCCGCTTCAGGCGGCATGGCAGTGCTTCCGGCGGGATGCAGTACTGCGCGGTTGGGTCGCAAGCGGGCTGGCGATGGCGCTGGCGGCGGGGGTCTCTCTCTTTTCAAATCCGGCGCTGGCGGCGCATGGCTTCGCGCTGCACGGGGACCTGAAGTACCAGGCGGATTTCCGGCATTTCGACTATGCCAATCCCAATGCACCCGCCGGCGGCACGCTGACACTCGCCAATCCGGACCGGCGTACCAGTTTCGACAAGTTCAATCCGTTCACGCTGAAGGGCACGTCGGCGCCCGGCCTGAACGCGCTGATGTTCGAGTCGCTGCTGATCAGCAGCGCCGACGAGAGCGCGAGCGCCTATGGCTTGCTCGCCGAGGATGTCACGGTGGCGCCGGACGAGCTGTCGGTCACGTTCACCATCCGGCCCCAGGCGCGCTTCTCCAATGGCGACCCGGTGCTGGCGTCGGATGTCAAATATTCTTATGACATGCTGATGAGCAAGGCCTCGAGTCCGGGCTATCGCAGCATGTGCACCGATGTGAAGGCGGTGATCGTCGCCGGCGAGCGCACAGTGCGCTTCGAATTCAAGCAGCGCAACCGCGAGCTGCCGCTGATCGTAGGCTCGCTGCCGGTGTTCTCGAAGAAATGGACGGCCAAGGTTCCGTTCGAGAAGCTGACCTTCGAGCCGCCGGTCACCAGTGGCCCCTACCTGATCGAGCGCTATGACGCCGGCCGCGGCATCATCTTCCAGCGCGACCCGAAGTACTGGGGCAAGGATCTCGCGGTGCGCCGCGGCACCTTCAATTTCGCGCGCGTGGCCTACCGCCTGTACAAGGACGAGACCGCCAAGCTCGAGGCATTCAAGGCAGGGGAGTTCGACGCCATCGTCGAATACAAGGCCAAGAACTGGGCCAAGAGCTACCAGGGCACTCGCTTTCGCAACGGCGAGCTGCTGAAAACCGAGTTCCCGCACCGCAACGGTGCCGGCATGCAGGGCTTCGTGATGAATATGCGCAAGCCGGTGTTCCAGGACGTGCGCGTGCGCCAGGCCCTGATCCTTGCGCTGGACTTCGAATGGCTGAACCGGCAGTTGTTCTACGGCGCCTACAGGCGGCTGGACAGCTGGTTCTCCAACAGCGAGCTGGCCGCCAGCGCCACCTTCGATGGCCGGCCCAGCCCGGGCGAGCTGGCGTTGCTTGAGCCGCTGCGTGCGGAATTGCCGCCGGAGGTGTTCGGCCCGGACGTGGTCCAGCCCAGCACTGCGGCGCCGCGTTCGCTGCGCGACAACCTGCGCCAGGCACGGCGCCTGCTGGCCCAGGCCGGCTGGACCTATACGGATGGCGCGCTGCGCAACGCCAAGGGCGAGACGCTGGTGTTCGAGTTCCTCGACGACGGCGGCGCCATGAGCCGCGTCATCACCACCTATGTGCGCAACCTGGAGAAGCTTGGTATCCAGGTGAACCAGCGCACCACGGACTTTGCGCTGTACCAGAAGCGGCTGGAGGATTTCGACTTCGACATGGTGTCGATCCGCTTTCCCGACTCGCAAAGCCCCGGCAACGAGCTGCGCGACCGCTTTTCCAGCGAGGCGGCCGGCACGCCGGGCTCGGACAACCTGTTCGGGCTGAAGTCGCCCGTGGTCGACAAGCTGGTGGATAACGTCTTGCACGCCCATACCCGGCAGGAACTGGTCACCGCCGGGCGGGCGCTGGACCGGGTGCTGATGCATGGCTACTACATCGTGCCGAACTGGTACAGCGCATCGCACCGCGTGTCCTACCGCAAGACGCTGGCCTACCCGGAGCGCCTTCCCTATTACTACACGGCCGAAGGCTGGATCCTGAGCCAATGGTGGCGCACGGACCTGCAGCCGCAGGCACGCTGACGCGCCCGCCGCGAACAAGACAAGGAAGAGGACCGGCCGATGCTTGCCTACCTGCTCAAGCGCATTCTGCTGATGATCCCGACGTTGATCGGGGTCATCACGCTGACCTTCGTGGTGATCCAGTTCGTGCCGGGTGGCCCGGTCGAGCAGATGATGATGGAACTGAAAGGGCGGGGCGGTGCCGGCGAAGCCAGCGGCGGTGGCGCCGAATACCGCGGGCGGCGCGGCGTCGACCCCGAGAAGATCAAGGAGATCCAGGCCCTGTATGGCTTTGACAAACCGCCGCTGGAGCGCTACTTCCTGATGCTCAAGCGCTTTGCCCAGTTCGACCTGGGCCAGAGCTATTTCCAGCACCGCAGCGTGTGGGAGCTGGTCAAGTCCAAGCTGCCGGTGTCGGTCAGCCTGGGTTTGTGGACCTTCTTCCTGACCTACCTGATATCGGTGCCGCTGGGCATTTCCAAGGCCATCCGCGCGGGCAGCCGCTTTGACGTGGTGACCAGCATCATCGTGCTGGTGGGCTATGCCATCCCCGGCTTCGTGCTGGGCGTGCTGCTGCTGGTGCTGTTCGGCGGCGGCACCTTCGTGCAGTGGTTCCCGCTGCGCGGGCTGACCTCCGACAACTGGGAGCAGCTCTCGCTGATGGGCAAGGTGATGGACTACCTGTGGCACCTGGTGCTGCCGATCACGGCATCGGTGGTGGGCAGCTTCGCGGTGGTCACCATGCTGACCAAGAATGCCTTCCTTGAGGAAATCCGCAAGCAATACGTGCTGACCGCGCGCGCCAAGGGCCTGGGCGAGCGCCGCGTGCTGTGGAAGCACGTGTTCCGCAACGCGCTGATCCCGCTGGTGACGGGATTCCCGGCCGCGTTCATCGGCGCCTTCTTCACCGGCTCGCTGCTGATCGAGACGCTGTTCTCGCTCGACGGGCTGGGCCTGCTGTCCTATGAGGCGGTGCTGCGGCGCGACTATCCGGTGGTGCTGGGCACGCTCTACCTGTTCACGCTGATCGGGCTGGTCACGCGCCTGATCTCCGATGTCTGCTACGTGCTGGTGGACCCGCGCATCCATTTCGAGGGCTTGCACCGATGAAACTGTTCACGCACGCGGCCCCCAACGGGCTGCCGCATTCGCCTTCGCCGCGCCAGCGCGCCTGGCAGCGCTTTCGCCGCAACCGGCGCGGCTACTGGAGCCTGGTGATCTTCGTGGTCATCTTCGTGCTGAGCCTGGGCGCCGAGCTGCTGTCCAGCAACCGGCCGCTGGTGGTGCACTACAAGGGCGAATGGTATTTCCCCATCGTCAAGGTCTACCCGGAAACCACCTTCGACGGCGATTTCGCCACGCCCGCGGACTACCTCGATCCGTATATCCGCGACCGCATCACCACCAACGGCAACTTCGCGGTGTTCCCGCTGAACCATTATTCGTACGACTCGCTCAACTACTTTGCCAAGGAGCCCAACCCGGCGCCGCCGTCGGCAGAGAACTGGCTGGGCACCGACGACCGCGGCCGCGACATCCTGGCCCGGCTGCTGTACGGCTTCCGCGTGTCGGTGCTGTTCAGCCTGGCGCTGACCGTGATCGGGGTGCTGGTGGGCACGCTGACCGGGGCGCTGATGGGCTTCTTCGGCGGGCGCTTCGACCTGTTCTCGCAGCGTGCCATCGAGATCTGGAGCTCGATGCCGGAGCTGTACCTGCTGATCATCTTTGCCTCGATCTTCGAGCCCAGCCTGGCGCTGCTGATTATCCTGCTGTCGCTGTTCGGCTGGATGGGCCTGTCCGACTACGTGCGCGCCGAGTTCTACCGCAACCGCTCGCTCGACTACGTCAAGGCCGCGCGCGCGCTGGGCCTGTCCAACGTGCAGATCATGTGGCGCCATATCCTGCCTAACAGCCTGACCCCGGTGATCACCTTCCTGCCGTTCCGCATGAGCGCCGCGATCCTGGCGCTGACCAGCCTGGACTTCCTCGGCATGGGCGTGCCGCCGACCACGCCCAGCCTGGGCGAGCTGCTGGCGCAGGGCAAGGCCAACCTGGATGCGTGGTGGATTTCGCTGTCGACCTTCGCGGTGCTGGTGGTCACGCTGCTGCTGCTGACCTTCATGGGCGACGCGCTGCGCGATGCCTTCGATACCCGCCTGGGCCTGGCGGCGCTGCGCGGCCGGGTCGAACCCAAGATCCCGGCCGGCGCGCCGACCGGGGCGGCACCGGAGGCCACGCCATGACCGCGGTGTCTCCCGTGATCCAGCCGGCCGTGGCGCCGGCCGCGGCGCCGGCGCCCGGTTCCACGCTGATGTGCGTCGACAAACTTTCCGTCACCTTCGGCCACGGCGAGCATGCCACCCGTGCCGTGCGTGAAGTCAGCTTCGACCTGCGCGCGGGCGAGCGCTACGCGCTGGTGGGCGAGTCGGGCTCGGGCAAGACCGTGACCGCGCTGGCGATGCTGCGGCTGGTGGAAGACGCCTACTACGACGGCGCGATCCGCTTCGAGGGCAAGAACCTGCTGGAGGTGTCGGACCGCGAGATGCGCGGCATCCGCGGCGCCGAGATCGCGATGATTTTCCAGGAGCCGATGACGGCGCTCAACCCGCTGTACACCATCGGCAACCAGATCGTCGAGACGCTGGCGCTGCACGAGGGCCTGGACCGCCGCGCCGCGCGCGAGCGCGCCATCGCGCTGCTGGAGCGCACCGGCATTAGCGACGCCGCGCACCGCTTCGACAGCTTCCCGCACCAGCTCTCGGGCGGCCAGCGCCAGCGCGCCATGATCGCCATGGCGCTGGCCTGCCGCCCCAAGCTGCTGCTCGCCGACGAGCCGACCACGGCGCTGGACGTGACCATCCGCGCCCAGATCATGGACCTGCTGCGTGACCTGCAGGCCGAGTTCGGCATGGCGGTGATGCTGATCACCCATGACCTCAACCTGGTGCGTTCCTTTGCCCAGCGCGTGGGCGTGATGGAGAAGGGCGTGCTGGTCGAGACCGGCGAGACCGCGCAGGTGTTTGCCGCCCCCCAGCACCCCTACACCCGCAAGCTGATCGACAGCCGCCCCAGGCGCGAGGTGCTGCCGCTGGTGCCGCTGGCGCCGGTGCTGCTGGAAGCGCGCAAGCTGAGCGTCAACTACGCGCGCAAGCGCCGCGGGCTGGCCGGCTGGTTCGGCAAGGACCAGTTTGCGGCGGTCAAGGACGTGGACTTCCAGCTGCGCGAGGGCGAGACCGTCGGCATCGTCGGCGAGTCCGGTTCGGGCAAGACCACGCTGGCGCATACCGTGCTGGCGCTGCAGCGCAAGAGCGGCGGCACCATCCATTTCCTCGGCCGCAGCTTCGACACCGCCACGCGCGACGATCGCCGCCAGTTGCGCGCGCGCATGCAGGTGGTGTTCCAGGACCCGTTCGGCTCGCTGGCGCCGCGCATGACCATCGAGCAGATCGTCGGCGAAGGCCTGGCGCTGCACCAGCCCGGGCTGTCGCACGAGGGCACGCGCCAGCGCGTGATCGAAGCCCTGCGCGAGGTCGGCCTGGACCGCACCGCGCTGGGCCGCTATCCGCATGAATTCTCGGGCGGGCAGCGGCAGCGCATCGCCATTGCCCGGGTGCTGATCCTCAAGCCGCAGATCCTGGTGCTGGACGAGCCCACCTCGGCGCTGGACGTGTCGATCCAGCAGCAGGTGCTGGCGCTGCTGTCCCAGCTGCAGCACAAGTACAACCTCACCTACCTGTTCATCAGCCATGACCTGGCGGTGATCCGGGCCATGGCGCATCGGGTTTTCGTGATGAAGGCAGGGGAGGTGGTCGAGGCCGGCGACACCGAAGCGGTGCTGGGCGCACCCCGGCACCCCTATACGCGCAAGCTGATGGCGGCGGCGCAGGTCGGCGCTGGCTGACCCGGAGGTGTGCGGCGCAGCAACGCCGCGGCCCCGCCTGGCTAGCATCCGGTTGTTCGGATCAATCCGATAAACAAGGTGCGAATTCCCGCCTATATCCTTGATTCGCCAGTCAAATCCGGCGAATTTGTAACGAACTTTGACATGTGAATGACAACCCTTTACCATCCCGCGAGAACTAGTTTTGGGGGTGGTCCGTCCGACGCATTGGATCGTGCATAGCACGTTTGCGGTGCAAGACAGGCCCGGAAAGCCTGGTGCGGATGTTGCATAGGGTTCACCCCGCAGGTTCACATGAATTTCTCGCGAAGTTCACGCGAATTTCACATATAAGCAGCTGCCCCGGACTCGTGCCGGGGCTTGCTTTGGAACGATCAACGGGAGAACCAATGCAGCGATCGGTACTTCATTCCCTGGCGCGTGCCGCCGTCGGAATTGCCATTGTCTGCGGTGCGACTGTGTCGAATGGAGTGCTGGCGGATACGGTATTCAAGGATGCCGACGCCCGTATCGATGCCACGGCCCACGCCGCGGATTCGCATGCGGAAGGCAAGCGCGGCTTGCTGTCGTCGGTGGTGAATTCCACCAGCAACGTTGCCAGCAAGGCTGGCGACCTGGTCATGAATGCGCTGGGCCTGATTGGCGTGCGTTACCGCTTCGGCGGCAACAGCCCCGAATCCGGCCTGGACTGCAGCGGCTTCGTCCGCTACGTGTTCCAGGACACCTTCGGCTTCATGCTGCCGCGCCGCTCTGTCGAAATCAGCCGTGTCGGCACCACCGTGGCGGCCACCGACCTGCGTCCGGGCGACCTGGTGTTCTTCAACACCATGCGCCAGACCTTCTCGCACGTCGGCATCTATATCGGCGACAACAAGTTCGTGCATGCCCCGTCCACGGGCAGCAAGATCCGAGTCGACGACATGCGTGCGTCTTACTGGGTGACCCGCTACAACGGCGCCCGCCGCATCGAGGATGGCAAGGAGGGCGGCGCCGATGGCCTCGGCGACATGGTCGAGACGCTCAAGCGCTATGACCCCAAGGTTGTCCGCGCATCGATGTACGGCGGCTGAGTTTCCGGCGCGCTACAAGCAAAAAGGACTGCTGCGACAGTCCTTTTTTCTTTGGCGGGGCGTGCTCCCCGGGCTATTGCACTGCGACCGTTCCGGCTGGTGCCAGGCGGGCCTGTTCCAGCCGCTGCCGCAGCGTTGCCATCACCGCCGTGGTGGCCTGTTCGCCGGCCAGTATGGCCCGGTTGCGGGCGTTGAAGTCGCTGCCGCCCATATCGGGCAGCTCGGGGCGGATCACCACGTCGGCGCGCGCCAGTGCCATCTTGTTGATCGACTGGCCCATGATCGCGGTGGTCTGCAGCAGCACGCCGCTCTGGCCCGCGTTCTTCTGCGCCGACGGGTCGGCCGAGATGTTGACCGCGATGACAAAGTCCGCGCCCATGCCGCGCGCGGAATCCACCGGCACGGGCTCGACCAGGCCGCCGTCGACATAGTCGTGACCCTGGATCGACACCGGCTGGAACACCCCGGGCACGCTGCTCGACGCGCGCACGGCCTGGCCTGTGTTGCCGCGGCGGAACAGGATTTTCTCGCCGCTCTTGAGATCGGTGGCGACAATGCCCAGCGGCAGCTTCATGGCCTCGATGGTCCGGTTCTGCACCAGCCGGTTGATGTAGTTCTGCAGCGCCTCGCCCTTGAGCCAGCCGCCGAAGCGGGTGCCGAAGGGCAGGGCCCAGTCGGCGATGGCAGCCTCGTCCATGGTCAGCGCCAGCTTGTTCAGCTGGAAGCCATTCAGTCCGCTGGCGTAAAGCGCCGCCACGACCGCGCCGGCGCTGGTGCCGGTGACCAGGTCGGCATGGATGCCTTGCGCTTCGAGCGCCTTGATCACGCCGATATGGGCAAAGCCGCGCGCCGCGCCGCCGCCCAGCGCCAGGCCGATCTTGACGGGCCGCGGCGCGGGCGGGGTGGTGGCGAGCGGCGGCGCGGGACGCGGGCCGAACGAGCAGCCCGCCAGCAGGGCGGCCGCGGAGATACCGAGGAAATGACGTCGTTGCATGAAGCGAGATCAGTAGCCAGGTGGGACCGGCGGATACAGGGATGTGATGCGGGCGCTCCTCAATGGGGCTGGCATCGAATTGCCTGGATCAGCGGCATCACCTCAGACCGGCGCAAGCATAAATGATTCCGCACGGCGGTGGCACGCCGGGCGGGGCGAGGGATGCGCGTTGGTATAATGTAAGACCTGCACATACACCAGCCTGCGCGCCGCTGCGCGCGGGCTTTCTTGTTTCTGCCCCTGACCATGACCCAACGCGTCCGCACCCGCTTTGCGCCGAGCCCGACCGGTTTTATCCACCTCGGCAATATCCGCTCCGCGCTCTATCCCTGGGCCTTCGCCCGCCGCATGAAGGGCGACTTTATCCTGCGCATCGAAGACACCGACGTCGAGCGTTCGTCGCAGGAAGCGGTCGACGTGATCCTCGAGAGCATGGCCTGGCTGGAGATGGATATCGACGAAGGTCCGTTCTACCAGATGCAGCGCATGGACCGCTATCGTGAAGTGGTCGCGCAGATGGTTGAGTCCGGCCTGGCCTACCGCTGCTACATGAGCACCGAAGAGCTGGATGCCCTGCGCGAAGCCCAGCGCGAGCGCGGCGAGAAGCCGCGCTACAACGGCTTCTGGCGTCCCGAGCCGGGCAAGGTCCTGCCCGAGCCGCCGGCAGGGGTCGATCCGGTGATCCGCTTCAAGAATCCAATCGGCGGCAGCGTGGTGTGGGATGACGCGGTCAAGGGCCGCATCGAGATCTCCAACGACGAACTCGACGACCTGGTGATCGCGCGCCCGGACGGCACCCCCACGTACAACTTCTGCGTGGTGGTGGACGACCTCGATATGAAGATCACCCACGTGATTCGCGGCGACGACCACGTCAACAACACCCCGCGTCAGATCAACATCATCCGCGCGCTGGGCGGCACGCCGCCGGTCTACGCCCACCTGCCGACCGTGCTCAACGAGCAGGGCGAGAAGATGAGCAAGCGCCATGGCGCCATGGCCGTGACCGGCTACCGCGACGAGGGCTATCTGCCCGAAGCCGTGCTGAACTACCTGGCGCGCCTGGGCTGGGCCCACGGCGACGCCGAGATCTTCTCGCGCGAGCAGTTCGTTGAATGGTTCGACCTGGAGCACCTGGGCAAGTCGCCCGCCCAGTACAACCCCGAGAAGCTGGCCTGGCTGAACAACCACTACATCAAGGTCGGCGACAACCAGCGCCTGGCCACGCTGACGCAGCCGTTTATCGAGGCGCTCGGCGGCAAGGTGGAAGGGGCGGACCTGGCCGGCGTGGTGGCGCTGGTGAAGGACCGCGCCAATACGCTGAAGGAGGTCGCGCAGGCGGCGCTGCTGTTCTATCGCGGCGAGCCGCAGGCGGATGCCGCGCTCAAGGCCGAGCACCTGACCCCGGAAATCCAGCCCGCGCTGGCGGCGCTGGCCAACCAGCTGGCCGCGCTGCCGGAATGGAAGCGCGAAGCCATCAGCGCCACCTTCAAGGCCGTGCTGGCCGAGTTCGGCCTGAAGATGCCCAAGCTGGCCATGCCGGTGCGCCTGCTGGTGGCCGGCCAGCTGCAGACGCCAGGCATCGATGCGGTGCTGGAACTGTTCGGCCGCGACACGGTGCTGCGCCGCCTGGCGGCAGCTGCATAAAAAGTCGCAAAAAGTCCGCGCCGGGGGCTTGCGCTCCGGGCCGGACTTGCGCATAATCTCTTTCTCCCTGCGGCGCGGTCCCTGACCAAGCGGGCTGGCGGATCCGCAAGGATCTTCGCAATCTCCGAACTGATTTTTGAAGTGACGGGAAAGCGAAAAAAGCTGAAACGGGAGCTTGCAAAGATTAATAGTTGATATATAATCTTGGCTTCGCTTGAAACGGTAGTTAATTCAGGCGAAAACGCAGCAAGTTGCAGTAAAGAGCAGTACCATGGGGCTATAGCTCAGCTGGGAGAGCGCTTGCATGGCATGCAAGAGGTCAGCGGTTCGATCCCGCTTAGCTCCACCAAGATTTAGGTGTCATCCAGGTTGTTTAGGGTGGCGCCAGACGGAACGTGTTGAAAGACAAGTTTCTGTCCCCTTCGTCTAGAGGCCTAGGACATCACCCTTTCACGGTGAGTACAGGGGTTCGAATCCCCTAGGGGACGCCATAACAACAGGGCGTAATCAGACGCCCAGTCGACCGAAGCGAAGCTTCGGAAGACGCCGACTAAGGAGTGGTAGTTCAGTCGGTTAGAATACCGGCCTGTCACGCCGGGGGTCGCGGGTTCGAGTCCCGTCCACTCCGCCAAAACTGAACCCGCATGGTTTGCGCCATGCGGGTTTTTCTTTGGGTGAGGCATTATGTCGTTAATCGCCGCAAACGCAATAAAAAATGTTGCATTCGTTGCGAAATTCGCTATATAATCCTGTCTTCGCTGCAAATGCTGCGGTAAGCGGCAGGCAGCGAAGGTGGTTCCAGCAGTAACCGTCCAGCAGTAACCGTCCAGCAGTATCGGATACGGGGCTATAGCTCAGCTGGGAGAGCGCTTGCATGGCATGCAAGAGGTCAGCGGTTCGATCCCGCTTAGCTCCACCAGAATTTGGGAGGCGTCTGAAAAGAAGCTTCCCAGGCGCGAAAAAGCCTGCTATGATGGCGGACTTTCCAGCGCAAGACAGAAAGCGCGTTGTAAAACAAGTTTCTGTCCCCTTCGTCTAGAGGCCTAGGACATCACCCTTTCACGGTGAGTACAGGGGTTCGAATCCCCTAGGGGACGCCATAACAACAGGGCGTAATCAGACGCCCAGTCGACTGAAGCGAAGCTTCGGAAGACGCCGACTAAGGAGTGGTAGTTCAGTCGGTTAGAATACCGGCCTGTCACGCCGGGGGTCGCGGGTTCGAGTCCCGTCCACTCCGCC
>NZ_JBYSZW010000066.1:0-41340 GCF_058787575.1 Cupriavidus sp. FW305-3-2-15-C-LB2 | reverse complement strand
TCCTTGGGATGCCGGCCTCTTGGTTCAAGCCAATCCTAAGCGGGCTTACACCCGCGTCAGATTAGAACTTGTGGCGCAGACCAACCACAGCACCGAACTGATCCTTGTTCGCCTGAACGTTGGTGGTGGTGGCGGTGTTGAAACCGTTCACGCCCAGGGCCGAGCCCTTGTCGTTCAGGGTGTACGACAGCGAGGTGTACACGTCGGTACGCTTCGACAGCGCGTAGTCGGCCGTGATCACGAACTGCCACGGATCGGCTTCGCTCTTGCGGAAGTCTTGGTAGTACGCAGCGCCCGACAGCGAGAACGCCGGGGTCAGTTGGTAACCCAGACCCAGCCAGTACAGGTTCGAAGCCGTCGACGTGGTCAGGACACCATTGTCAACCGTCGTGCCGCCCGTCAGAGCAGCGCCGTCGAAGGCCTTGGCCCAGCGATAGCCGGCGTAGACCTTGGCCGGACCGAAGGCGTAGTTGGCGCCAACGGTAGCACGGCGAGTACGCTGGCCGCTTGCATCGACGGGAGGCGTACCGGTGGTCGAGCCGTGGATTTCGTCATAAGCAGCACCAACCGCGAACGGGCCAGCTGCGTAGCTCACCAGCGCGCCGTACTGTTGGCCGCGGCGGAATGCGCCGGCGACTTCCTGGCCGTTGTTGTTGAAGCTGTAGAAGGCCGAAGCGGTCAGGCCACCGAACTTGCCGATGTACTTGACGGTGTTGTCAGCGCGCGAAGCGAAGGCGCTGTCTTGCGACAGGATGCCGTAACGCGACGAAATGGCCATCGGGTCGAACTGCAGACCGAAGTCATAGAACGACGTTTGTTGACGGCCCAGCAGCAGCGAGCCGAACTGGCTTTGCAGACCGACGTAGGCTTGACGGCCGAACAGACGACCACCTTGGCTCGTGGCATTGCTGCCCGTGTCCAGGTCGAAACCGCTTTCCAGCACGAACACGCCCTTCAGGCCGCCGCCCAGATCTTCCACGCCACGCAGGCCCCAGCGCGAACCGGACTGGTTACCCGACGACATGCGGAACAGGTCGTCGCCAGCGGCGTTAGCGTTGTTGACGTACTCGAGGCCGACGTCAGCCACGCCGTACAGGGTTACGCTCGATTGGGCATAGGCGCCACCAGCGGCCAGAGCGGCGACGGCAGCAGCAAACAGTTTCATCTTCATATCGACACTTTCCTTGTCAACTGATTGGGAAATCTTGGTTGCCCAAGTACTTGGGCGACGCATTTACATTCACGTCTGCTGCGTATTATGTGCCAGCCCCCCCGGCCGTCAGAAGGCTTTTTCGGCGTAAACCATGCTTACTGGCGGTTTTTGTTGTGGGGGAGCAACAGGAATGGGAGGGAAAATCCCCGTTTTGGTGCAAAAACGGGGATTAGCAGATACGAAAGACCTACCTCAGCCGAATTAGTCGGGCTGCGTTTCCCCTGAAGCAGTCGCTTCAGGTGACGGACGGCCGACAAAGCGCGCCAGTAGCAGTCCGAGTTCATAAAGCGCCACCAGCGGCACGGCCAGCAGCAGCTGCGACAGCACATCGGGAGGGGTCACGATGGCAGCGATGATGAAGGCCCCCACGATCACATAGGGGCGGATCTGCTTGAGCTTTTCCAGCTCCACCACGCCAAAGCGCACCAGCACGATCACCACCACCGGCACCTCGAAGGTGATGCCGAAGGCCAGGAAAGTGGTCATGGCAAAGCTGAGGTATTTGTCGATGTCAGTCGACATCTCCGCCCCCAGCGGGGCGTTGTAGTGCGCCATGAAATGGAACACCGTGGGGAACACCAGGAAATACGCGAACGCCACGCCGCACAGGAACAGGAAATAGCTGCTCGATACCAGCGGCAGGATCAGGCGTTTCTCATGCTGGTACAGGCCGGGCGCGACAAACTGCCAGACCTGGTACAGCACCCACGGCAGCGCGATCAGGAAGGCCACCAGCAAGGTGACTTTCATCGGCACGAAGAACGAGCCGGTGACATCGGTCACGATCATCTTGCCGCCCTTGGGCAGCGACTCCATCAGCGGCGCGGCAAACAGGTTGAAAATCACCGGGGCCCAGTAGACCAGGCTGACGAAGACCAGGATGATGCCGGCCACCGCCTTGACCAGGCGTTGGCGCAGTTCGACCAGGTGGGAAATAAAGGTTTCCTGCTGCGACTCGTCTTGCGGGTCTTGGGGATCTGGGGACCGGGTGTCGCTCATGGCGTGAACCGCTCAGCCGCGGGGGCTGGCAAGGTGGATCGATGGGGCCGCAACGCGGCGGCGCGCGAATGCAACCAGGACTGCAGCCACGACGGCAGCGGCCGGAACGACGGCCGGCAAGGTGATGCCGCGGCGCATGCTCACTCGAAGAAGGATCGGGATGGCCGGGTGACCGGCCGGTGGCGCTTGACGCGCGCCGCGCCCGACTGCACCCAGACGCGGACATTGTGCTGGCGCTTGAACCAGAGCGGGCGGGCGCCCTGCTTGACGCGCCAGCTCTTGCGCCCGTTGTGCGCCTTGTGGGCCGCATCCCAGCTTGGCACGAAGCCGCCGCCGGCGTCGGCGCTACCGCCGCCGCTGGTTCCCTCGGCACCGCCCAGGGCTTCGTTCAGCGCCTGGGTCTGCTCGTTGACTTCCTTATGGATGGTGCGCTCGACATCGCGCGCGGCGTCCTCGAATTCCGTGCGCATCTTGCGCAGTTCTTCCAGTTCAACCTCGCGGCTGACTTCGGCCTTGACGTCGTTGATGTAGCGCTGCGCCCGGCCGACCAGCGCGCCCACAGTGCGCGCAACCTTGGGCAGCCGTTCGGGACCGATCACGATCAGTGCCACGGCGCCGATCAGCGCCAGCTTGGAAATGCCGAGATCAATCATGCGGACACATCATGCGGACAACATGCGGAAAAGCGCAGGCGCGGGACGACACGCAGGCAGCGAGGTTTGCGTAGAAGGGATGGCACACCGCCGGATTACTGCTGGCGGGTCTTTTCCTTGGCTTCGACGTCGATGGTGGTGGAGTCGCGCAGTTCCTTGGACTGGGCGGGATCGGCGGCAGCCTTGCCCTCGCCGTCCTTCATGCCGTCCTTGAAGCCCTTGACCGCGCCGCCCAGGTCCTGGCCGATATTGCGCAGTTTCTTGGTGCCGAACACGAGCATGACGATCACCAGCACGATCAGCCAGTGCCAAATGCTAAACGAACCCATTTCTTGCTCCTGATGAAGCCGCGGGCGCAATCAGATATGCCCGGACCCGTTGTTCCGTCCCGTTATGGCCGCGCCGGGCGACGGTTGCCGACGCAGCTTCTGCCCGAGGCGTTGCCGCCGCGGACACTCCCATGCCAAAAGCTGCCGGTCAGGGCAGCGGTCCCTTCCACTGGTGGCGCGGCCCGCCCAGCACATGGAGATGCAGGTGGTAGACCTCCTGGCCGCCGTCCGGGCCGGTGTTGATCACCGTCCGGAATCCGTTGGCACAGCCTGCCGCCCGCGCCAGTTCAGGCACCTTCAGCATCATTCTAGCAAGCAGCTCCCCTTCGCCGGCGCCGCAATCGGCCAGCGAGTCGACATGCGACCTGGGAACGACCAGCAAGTGTACCGGTGCCTTGGGATGGATATCGTGGAAGGCCACCATATCGTCGTCTTCGTAGACCTTGCGCGACGGTAGCTGGCCGGCCACGATCTTGCAGAAGATGCAATTATCCTGAGCGTTCATGAAGATTTCATTGCGACGGCCGCGGCACCCGGTGTCAGCTTCACGCGCCCGGGATCAGAACTGCTGATCCGGGTACATCGGCTTGCTGTCATTCAGGTACAGCCAGCCCTTGACGATACGATACAGCATCCACAGCGACAGCACGCCCCAGACGGCAAAGGCCAGCGGCATCAGCACGACTGTCGCGAACAACACCCCGCCCAGCACGCCCCACACCACCGACCACCAGAACGAGCGGATCTGCCAGGCGAAGTGCGAGGCATACAGCGAGCCGCGCGCGTCGTCGCGCTTGACGTAGTCGATCACGATGGCGATCAGCGCGGTGATGCCGCCGGTCAGCCAGAAGATCGCATACAGGGCATACAGGATGTGCAGCAGCTTGCGCAGGCTGCTCAACTGCTCGCCGCTGGGGGTGGTGACTTGCCCGGTGTAGTCGTTCGCCATCATTGCCCTTGGTTAGAAGCCTGCCTTGCGGGCAGGCGGAAGACCGGCCGGCGCCTGCGCCAGCTAGTCCTTGCGCCGGGCCTTTTCCTCGAGGCCGGACAGCCCCTCGCGCCGCGCGAGCTCGTTGACCACATCCGCCGGCGTCAGGCCGAAGTTGGCCAGCAATACCATGCTGTGGAACCACAGGTCGGCCACTTCATAAACCACCTTGCCGGCCTCGGCGCCAGTCTGCCCGGCGGCGCGCGCGTCCTTGGCGGCCATCACGGTCTCGGTGGCTTCCTCGCCGATCTTCTTCAGGATGGCGTCGTCGCCCTTGCTGAACAGGCGCGCCACATAGGATTTGTCAGGGTCGCCGCCGTTGGCGGGCTTGCGCGATTCCAGCACTTCGGCCAGGCGCGCCAGGACATCATTGCTGCTGAGTTGGTTGTCGCTCATGGCTTGGTGTAGATCTGGGCAGGGTCCTTCAGCACCGGCTCGACTGTCTGCCAGTCGCCGGCTTCCACATCGCCCTCGAACTTCTGGAAGAAGCAGGAATGGCGCCCGGTATGGCAGGCGATATTGTCGATCTGGGTCACCTTGAGCAGCACCACGTCTTCATCGCAGTCCAGGCGGATCTCGTGCACCTTCTGCACATGGCCGGACTCTTCGCCCTTGTGCCACAGGCGCTTGCGCGAGCGCGACCAGAACACGGCCTCGCCCAGCTCCACGGTGCGCTGCAGCGCGTCGCGGTTCATGAACGCGAACATCAGCACGTCGTTCGAGCCGACTTCCTGCACGATCACCGGCACCAGGCCGTTATCGTCCCATTTGACCTTGTTGAGCCACTTCTTTGCCATGATCAGATCCGCACGGGAATGCCCTCGCGGGCCATGAATGCCTTGGCTTCGCCCACGGTGTGTTGCCCGTAGTGGAAGATGCTGGCGGCCAGCACCGCGTCGGCGCGGCCCCGGGTGATGCCATCGGCCAGGTCCTGCAGGCCGCCGACGCCGCCCGAGGCGATTACCGGCACCGGCACCGCGTCGCTGACGGCGCGGGTCAGTTCCAGGTCGAAACCGCTCTTGGTGCCGTCGCGGTCCATGCTGGTCAGCAGGATCTCGCCGGCGCCGCGCGCGGCCATCTCGCGCGCCCATTCGACCGCATCCAGCCCGGTGGCCTTGCGCCCGCCGTGGGTGAAGACTTCCCAGCGCGGCGCTTCGCCCGGGGCGGAACTGCGCTTGGCGTCGATCGCCACCACGATGCATTGCGAGCCGTACTTGGCAGTCGCATCCGACACCAGCTGCGGATTGGCGATGGCCGACGAATTGACGCTGATCTTGTCCGCGCCGGCATTGAGCAGGCGCCGCACGTCTTCGACCGTGCGCACGCCGCCACCCACCGTCAGCGGAATAAAGACCTGCGAAGCCACATCCTCGATGATGTGCAGCATCAGGTCACGCCCGTCGCTGGTCGCGGTGATGTCCAGGAATGTGATTTCATCGGCGCCCTGCTCATCGTAGCGGCGCGCGATTTCCACGGGATCGCCCGCGTCGCGCAGCTCGACAAAGTTGACGCCCTTGACCACCCGCCCGTTGGTCACGTCCAGGCAGGGGATGATACGTTTGGCTAGCATGAGATTCCTTGTCCGCCGCCAGCTCCAGTCTGGCGGCGGCTGCGCCCGCGGCGCGTTGCCTTATTGCCCGTCGCGCAGCTTGTCCGCCAGTGCCTGCGCGGCGGCAAAGTTGAGATCCCCGGAGTAGATCGCGCGGCCGCAAATGACGCCTTCGACACCTTCGCCCTCGACCGCGCAGAGATTGTCGATGTCGGCCAGGTTGGACAGCCCGCCGCTGGCGATCACCGGGATCGACATCGATTGCGCCAGCTTGACGGTGGCATCGATATTGATCCCCTGCAGCATGCCGTCGCGGCCGATATCGGTGTAGATGATGGCCTCGACGCCGTAGTCTTCATACTTGCGTGCCAGGTCCGCCACCTCGTGGCCGGTCAGCTTGCTCCAGCCGTCGGTCGCTACCTTGCCGTCCCTGGCATCCAGGCCGACGATGATATGGCCGCCGAAGGCCGAGCAGGCATCCTTCAGGAAACCGGGGTTTTTCACCGCGGCGGTGCCGATGATGACGTACGACAGCCCGTCATCCAGCCAGCGTTCGATGGTGTTCAGGTCGCGGATGCCGCCCCCCAGCTGCACCGGGATCTCGTCGCCGACCTCGGCGATGATGGCCTTGATGGCCTCCTCGTTGCGGGGCTTGCCCACGAACGCGCCATTCAGGTCCACCAGGTGCAGGCGGCGGGCGCCCTGCTCCACCCAGTGGCGTGCCATGGCGGCGGGATCTTCGGAAAAGACGGTGGCCTGGTCCATGTCGCCTTGTTTGAGGCGTACACACTGACCGTCCTTCAGGTCGATGGCCGGAATGAGCAACATATGCGTGACGAGCGTGGTTGAGTGATAGAGATTGAGCGAGACCGGCGCTGCCGGTCAGGTCGGGTCGATAGTCGATCGGAAACAGGTCGGGTGACGGTCGAGTTAGCGGTCGATGATCGGTAAAAAAACGAATCGGGTCAGGGCTTCCAGTGGACGAAGTTCCGGTACAGCTGCAGGCCCAGGGCCGCGCTCTTCTCGGGGTGGAACTGCGTCGCGAAAATATTATCGCGCGCTACCGCGCTGGTAAATACGACTCCGTATTCCGTTTCACCAGCAACATGGGCCGGGTCCTGCGCCTGCACATAGTAACTGTGGACGAAATAGAACCAGCTGTCGTCCGGGATACCGTCCCACAGCGGGTGAGGCCTGGCCTGGCGCACCCGGTTCCAACCCATCTGCGGCACCTTGTAGCGCGAGCCGTCGGGCTGCGTCATGCCGTCCAGCGCAAAGCGCACCACCTGGCCGGGCATCAGGCCCAGCGCCGGCGTACGGTCCGCGCCGGCCCGGCTTTCGGTGCTGAACTCGAACAGCATCTGCTCGCCCACGCACACACCCAGCATCGGCTTGCTGGCGGCGGCCTGCACCACCGCCTCCTGCAGCCCGGACGCGCCCAGCGCCGACATACAGTCGGGCATCGCGCCCTGGCCGGGCAGCACCACGCGGTCCGCCGAGCGGATGCCTTCGGGGGCATCCACCACGCGCACGTCCGCTTCCGGCGCCGCGGCACGCAGCGCCTGCGCCACCGAGCGCAGGTTGCCCATGCCGTAATCCACAATTGCTATGGTAGTCATGATTTCAAAACAGGCAACAATGTCTTCAGCCCGTCCACAATGAATTCCACGGCCAGCGCCGACAGGATCAGCCCCATCAGGCGCGTGCCGATATTGATGCCGGTGCGGCCGATGACCCGGGCGATCGGGTCGGCCGCGCGGAACACCAGGTACACCACCGCACCGATCACCACGCCCAGGCCGACCAGGATCAGCAACTGGTACCAGTGCTGGGTCTTGCCGGCATAGACGATCACCGTGCTGATCGAGCCCGGCCCGGTCAGCAGCGGCAGCGCCAGCGGCACCACCGCGATGCTGGACTTTACCTCGGCCTCGTCCTCTTCTTCCGGCGTGGCCTTGGTGCGGCTGGTCTGCGCGTTCAGCATGTTCATGGCCATCATGATCATGATGAGCCCGCCACCCACCTGCAGCGACGCCACCGAGATATTGAAGAACTCGATGATCTGCTGCCCCAGCAAGGCCGACACCGCCACCACGATCGCCACCGAAACCGATGCGATCTTGATGGTACGCAGCTTTTCCGCTTCCGTCTGCAGGCTGGTCAGGCTGATGAAGAACGGGATCGCCCCGATCGGGTTGATCAGCGCCAGCAGCGAAATAAACGACTTGAGCGTATCCATCGGTTGCGGGTCGCCAGCATCGCTGGCCAGGTTCAGGCTTGGAAGGTCAGCGGGCGCCGCAACCAGCCGGCACGCCTACCGTGGTGGAAAGGTCAGAGCGTACCCTTGGTCGACGGGATCGTGTTCGCCGCGCGCGGGTCCAGCTCCACCGCCATGCGCAATGCCCGGCCAAAGGCCTTGAACACGGTTTCGCACTGATGGTGGGCATTGATGCCGCGCAGGTTGTCGATATGCAGGGTCACGCCCGCATGGTTGACGAAGCCGCGGAAGAACTCGATGGTCAGGTCCACGTCGAAGCTGCCCACGCGCGCACGCGTGAACGGCACGTGGAATTCCAGGCCGGGACGGCCGGAGAAATCGATCACCACGCGCGACAGGCATTCGTCCAGCGGCACATAGCTGTGGCCGTAGCGGGTGATGCCTTTCTTGTCGCCGATGGCCCTGGCAACCGCCTGGCCGAGCGTGATGCCCACGTCTTCCACCGTGTGGTGGTCGTCGATATGCGTGTCGCCGGTGGCTTCGACCTCCAGGTCGAACATGCCGTGCCGGGCGATCTGGTCCAGCATGTGGTCAAGGAACGGCACGCCGGACGCCAGTTTCTGGCGGCCGCTGCCGTCGAGATTCAGGGAAACGCGAATTTGCGTTTCCGAAGTATTGCGGGTGACCTCTGCAACACGCATGGTGTTAATCCTGCAGCGACGCTGCGAATGCCTCAAGGAACTGCGCGTTTTCTTCGGGGGTGCTGACCGTGACGCGCAGACAATTGGCCAGCAACGGGTGCATTTTACTCACGTTCTTGATCAATACCTTGCGGGCCAGCAGCCGGTCGAACGTCTGTGCGGCATCCGGCACGCGCGCGAGCAGGAAATTGGCGGCGCTGGGGAACACCGTCACGCCCGCATTCGCGGCCATGCCTTCGGCCACACGGGCGCGTTCGTCGCGCAGTTGGGCGGCCTGTTCGTCCAGCACCGACACGTGCTCCAGCGCGAACAGCGCGGCGGCTTCGGTCAGCACGTTGACGTTGTACGGCGGGCGCACCTTGTCCAGCTGCGACAGCCATTCGGGCGCGCCGGCCAGGTAGCCCAGGCGGATGCCGGCCAGGCCCAGCTTGGATACGGTGCGCATCACCAAAAGGTTGCCGAATTCCGTCAGGCGCGGCATCCAGCTGTGCTGCGCGAACGGCTGGTAGGCCTCGTCCACCACCACCAGGCTGTTGCAGACCTCGCCCTGGGCGGCGCGGACGATGGCCTCCATGTCGGCGGCATCGAACAGGTTGCCGGTGGGGTTGTTCGGGTACGCCAGGTAGATGATGGCGGGCTGGTGCTCGGCCATCGCCGCCAGCATGGCGGCGCGGTCGAGCGTGAAGTCCGCGCGCAGCGGCACGCCGACGAATTGCAGGCCGGCGAACTGCGCCGACATTGCGTACATGACGAAGCCCGGCACCGGCGCCATTACCTTGGCGCCGGGCCTGGCCGCGGCCAGCGCCAGCATGCTGATGATCTCGTCCGAGCCATTGCCGAGCAGCACGTCCATGCCGGCCGGCACCTGCATCACGGTCTTCAGCTTGGCGCGCAGCGCTTCGCTGCTGGGCACCGGGTAGCGGTTCAGCGCAACCTCGCCCAGGCGCTCGGCCAGTTCGCGGCGCAGAGCGGGAGGCAGCCGGTACGGGTTCTCCATTGCGTCGAGCTTGACCAGACCGTGCGAATCCGGCACGTGGTAGGCGCCCATGGCGCGTACGTCGTCACGGATGATGCGTTCGATCAGGGAGGGCTCTACGGCTGGCATGGGAACTCCTAAGTTGGCTGCCTTATCAGGCAGCGTGGGTCAGTAGATCAACTGCGTTTGGTGAAACGATATTCCGCGCTGCGGGCGTGGGCCTGCAGGCCTTCGCCATAGGCCAGCTCGGCGGCGATCTGGCCGAGCATCTGCGCCCCGCCCTCGCTCACTTCGATCAGGCTCGAACGCTTCTGGAAGTCATAGACGCCCAGCGGCGAAGAGAAGCGCGCGGTGCGCGAGGTCGGCAGCACGTGGTTCGGGCCCGCGCAGTAATCGCCGAGCGACTCGCTGGTATAGGGGCCCAGGAAGATGGCGCCGGCGTGGCGGATCTTTTCGCTCCACTGGCGCGGGTTCTCGGCCGAGATCTCCAGGTGCTCGGGCGCGATCGCGTTGGCGATCTCGCAGGCCTCTTCCATGTCGCGCACCTTGATCAGCGCGCCACGGCCGGAGATCGAGGCGGCAATCACCTCGCGCCGCGGCATGGTGCCAAGCTGGCGCTGGATGCTGGCTTCGACACGGGCGATATAGCCGGCGTCCGGGCACAGCAGGATCGACTGCGCCAGTTCGTCGTGCTCGGCCTGCGAGAACAGGTCCATCGCCACCCAGTCGGGGTCGGTGGTGCCGTCGCAGATCACCAGGATCTCGGACGGGCCGGCAATCATGTCGATGCCGACGGTGCCGAACACGCGCCGCTTGGCCGCGGCCACATAGGCATTGCCCGGGCCGACGATCTTGTCGACCTGCGGCAGCGTCGCCGTGCCGTAGGCCAGCGCGCCAATCGCCTGGGCGCCGCCGATGGTGAACACGCGGTCGACGCCGGCGATCTGCGCGGCGGCCAGCACCAGCTCATTGCGCACGCCGCCCGGCGTGGGCACGACCATGATGATTTCCTTCACGCCCGCCACGCGCGCCGGGATCGCGTTCATCAGCACCGACGACGGATACGCGGCCTTGCCGCCCGGCACGTAGATGCCGACGCGGTCCAGCGGCGTCACCTTCTGGCCCAGCATGGTACCGTCGGCCTCGGTGTATTCCCAGCTGTGGCTGCCGCATTCGATCTTCTGCTTCTCGTGGTAGGCGCGCACGCGCGCGGCGGCGGCCTCCAGCGCGGCGCGGCGCTTGGGTTCGAGGTCTTCGAGCGCGGCTTCGAGCTGCTGCTGCGATACCTCCAGCGCGCCCATCGACGACGCTTCCACGCGGTCGAAGCGCCTGGTGTATTCCAGCACCGCGGCATCCCCGCGCGCCTTCACATCAGCCAGGATCTGCGCGGCGGCGCGATCGATGGCCTCGTCCTCGCCAGCCTCGAAGGCCAGCACCTGGCGCAGCGCCTCGGCAAAGCCAGGCTTGCTGGAATCGAGCCGGCGGATCGGCAGGTTTTCCATTTCGGTTGCGTTCATGACTACTTTCCTCTCAGTCGGCGCGGGCCTGGTGTGGCCTTACGCCAGCGCCGCCGAAGCCCGTTCGAATGCGTCGAGAATCGGCGCAAGCCGCTCGCGCTTGAGTTTGAGCGCGGCCTGGTTCACCACCAGCCGCGACGAGATCTGCACGATCTCTTCGACTTCAACCAGGTTGTTGGCGCGCAGCGTGCTGCCAGTGCTGACCAGGTCGACGATGGCGTCGGACAGGCCCACCAGCGGGCCCAGCTCCATCGAACCGTACAGCTTGATCAGGTCGACGTGAACGCCCTTTTTCGCAAAATGCTCGCGCGCGGTCTGCACATACTTGGTGGCCACGGCCAGGCGCGCGCCCTGGCGCACCGCGTTGGCGTAGTCAAACCCGGCCGGCACCGCCACCGACATGCGGCAGCGCGCGATGTTCAGGTCGATCGGCGCATACAGGCCGGCCATGCCGCTTTCCATCAGCACGTCCTTGCCGGCCACGCCGAAATCGGCGGCGCCATACTGGACGTAGGTCGGCACGTCCGAGGCGCGCACGATCACCACGCGCACGGCCGGATCGGAGGTCGGCAGGATCAGCTTGCGCGAGGTCTCGGGGTCCTCGGTGACGCGGATGCCGGCGGCTTCCAGGAGCGGCAGCGTCTCGGTGAAGATGCGGCCCTTGGACAGCGCCAGCGTCAGCTGGTTGGGCGATGCGTTGAAAGTGGGGCTCATCGGACTTCCTCAGGCAATGCGGCGGATCTTCGCGCCCACTGCCGACAGCTTGTCTTCCATGCGGTCGTAGCCGCGGTCCAGGTGGTAGATGCGGTCGATCACGGTCTCGCCATCGGCCACCAGGCCGGCGATCACCAGGCTGGCCGAGGCGCGCAGGTCGGTCGCCATCACGTTGGCGCCCGACAGGCGCGGCACGCCGTTGACCACCGCGGTATTGCCTTCGACCGCGATGTCCGCGCCCAGGCGGTTCAGTTCCTGCACGTGCATGAAGCGGTTTTCGAAGATGGTCTCGGTCACGCGCGCGGTGCCTTCGGCCACGGCATTGAGCGCCATGAACTGCGCCTGCATGTCGGTCGGGAAGGCCGGGTATTCCGAGGTGCGGAAACTCACGGCCTTGGCGCGTTGCGGCATGGCCAGACGGACCCAGTCGGCGCCGGTCTCGAGTTTTGCGCCGGCTTCGCGCAGCTTGTCGAGCACGGTGTCGAGGATGTCCGGCTGCACGCCGCGCAGCACCAGGTCGCCCAGCGTCGCGGCGGCGGCACACAGGAAGGTACCGGCCTCGATGCGGTCGGCGATCACGCTGTGGCTGGCGCCATGCAGGCGCTCCACGCCCTGCACTACCAGGCGGTCGGTGCCGATGCCTTCGATCTTCGCGCCCATCTTGACCAGCAGTTGGGCCAGGTCGGTCACCTCGGGCTCGCGCGCGGCGTTTTCCAGCACGGTCTCGCCTTCGGCCAGCGTGGCGGCCATCAGCAGGTTCTCGGTGCCGGTCACGGTGATCATGTCGGTGACCACGCGCGCGCCCTTCAGGCGCTTGGCCCGCGCATGGATAAAGCCGTGTTCGATGGTGATCTCAGCGCCCATCGCCTGCAGGCCCTTGATGTGCTGGTCGACCGGGCGCGCGCCGATGCCGCAGCCGCCGGGCAGCGACACGCGGGCCTCGCCGAAGCGCGCCACCAGCGGGCCCAGCACCAGGATCGAGGCGCGCATGGTCTTGACCAGCTCGTACGGGGCCTCGAGCACGTTGACGTCGGCGCCGTTCATGGTCACGCGGGCGCCATCCAGCTCGGCCTGCATGCCCATCTGGCGCAGCAGCTTGAGGGTGGTGCGCACGTCCTGCAGGTTAGGCACGTTGTCCAGCGAAACGGTATCCGCCGTCAGCAGGCCCGCGCACAGGATCGGCAGGGCTGCGTTCTTCGCGCCCGACACGCGGATTTCGCCCTTCAGCGGGCCATTGCCGTGGATCTGGAATTTGTCCATGTTCTGTCGTCTGGAGCCGGGCACGCGCCCGGCGTCATGGTTCTGGGGCCGCGCGGGTGGCGCGGCGCATATTGGCGGGGCTTACTTGCCTTCGCCCGCCTGCCACTCGGCAGGCGTCAGCGTCTTCATCGACAGCGCGTGGATCTCGGCACGCATGCGGTCGCCCAGCGCGGCATAGACGCGCTGGTGGCGCTGGATCAGCCGCTTGCCTTCAAATTCGGCGCTGACGATGGTGGCAAAGAAGTGCTGGCCATCGCCCTCGACTTGCAGATGTTCGCAGGGCAGTCCTTGGGCAATGTAATCCCTGACTTGTTCCGGTGTAGGCAGCATGGGGTTCTCTTCAGCGTGATTCAGTATGGCCGGCCACAGTTCAGTGGCGCAGCTTGTATCCGGACTTCAGCAAGCGCAGCGCCAGCGCGGCCAGCACCACGAACGCCGATCCGACCACCGCCAGGCTGAACAGCGGCGACACGTCCGAGACGCCGAAGAAGCCATAGCGGAAGCCGTCGATCATGTAGAAGAACGGATTGGCATGGGACACCGCCTGCCAGAAGGCGGGCAGCGAATGGATCGAATAGAACACGCCGGACAGGAAAGTTGCCGGCATGATCAGGAAGTTCTGGAACGCGGCCAGCTGGTCGAATTTCTCGGCCCAGATGCCGGCGATCAGGCCCAGCGTGCCTAGGATGCCCGCACCAAGCAGCGCAAAGACGAGGATCCAGCCCACATTGGCAAAATGCAGGTTGGCAAACCACGCCGTCACCAGCAGCACGCCCAGGCCCACGGTCAGCCCGCGGATCACCGAGGCCACCACATAAGCGCCGAACATTTCCCAGTGCGACAAGGGCGGCAGCAGCACGAACACCAGGTTGCCGGTGATCTTGGACTGGATCAGCGATGACGAGCTGTTGGCAAACGCGTTCTGCAGCACGCTCATCATCACCAGGCCGGGCACCAGGAAGGCGGTGTAGCTGATCTGGTCATAGACCTTGACCCGGTCTTCCAGCACATGGCCGAAGATCAGCAGGTACAGCACCGCGGTCAGCACCGGAGCGGCCACGGTCTGGAAGCTCACCTTCCAGAAACGCAGCACTTCCTTGTACAGCAGGGTGCGGAAACCCACCAGGCCGCCCACGGCCATCGGCCCGAGGCCGGTGTCGTCCAGGACCTCGATATCGCCAGGCTGCTTCATGCCACGGCCTCCATCGCCGGATCGGGCAGCGCACCGGGCATATGCCCCTCGCGGCGCATGATCTGCACAAATACGTCCTCGAGGTCGGCCTTGTTGATTTCCATGTTTTCGATGTCACAGCCCGCTTCGCGGCAGGCGGCCAGGATCGGTTCAACCGCCTGGTAGCCCGACAACCGCAGGCGTACCGCGCGCTCGCCGGGGTTGGCCGGCATGCGCAACGGCTCCAGCGCCGGCGGCAGGACGCCGCGCGCAAAGGTCAGCACCAGCTGCAGGCCGGCAAACTGCGTCAGCAGGTTGCTGGTGCGGTCCAGCGTCACCACCTCGCCGAACTTGAGCATGGCGATGCGGTCGCACAGGGCCTCGGCCTCTTCCAGGTAGTGGGTGGTCAGGATGATGGTGTGCCCTTCCCGGTTCAGGCGCGAGATGAATTTCCACAGCGTCTGGCGCAGTTCCACATCCACACCGGCGGTGGGCTCGTCCAGCACGATCACCGGCGGGCGGTGCACCAGCGCCTGCGCCACCAGCACGCGCCGCTTCATGCCGCCCGAGAGCTGGCGCATATTGGCGTCGGCTTTCCCGGTCAGGTCCAGGTTGGCCATGATCTCGTCGATCCAGTCGTCGTTGCGGGTCAGGCCAAAGTAGCCCGACTGCAGCCGCAGCGTCTCGCGCACCGTGAAGAACGGATCGAACACCAGTTCCTGCGGCACCACGCCCAGCATACGCCGGGCCATCCGGTAGTCGGCAACGACATCGTGGCCAAGCACACTGACGCGGCCGGAATCGGCGCGGTTCAGGCCGGCGAGGATCGAGATCAGCGTGGTCTTGCCGGCGCCGTTGGGCCCGAGCAGGCCGAAGAATTCGCCGCGTTCGACGGTGAAGCTGACGCCCTTGAGCGCCTGCAGGTTGCGGTAGCGCTTGCGAACGTCGTGGATTTCAATGGCTTTCATGGCCGATTGTTTGTGGCGGGTTCGGCATTTTCAGGGCCAGCCGCCGGGAATTGGGGAGCAACTGCGTGCCCGGACTTCCTGGCCCGGCATGGCATGAACCGGTAGCAGGCGGGGGGATGGGCGAACAACCCGGAATTATAGGGGATGCGGGGATGGTCCCGCTTGATCCGCCCCCAGGGGCTCGGCGACCGCGCAGGGCCGTCGCCGCGGCATCGCGGGCGGCCGCCGTGCTGGCGACCGGCGATGCCGGATCAATGTCGGTGGTGGTGCCCCTGCGCTGCGGCTGCTGGGGCCAGGCCCAGCAGACCGTCCACGCCGTACAGGCTGGCCAGTTGCGACAGCTGCGGCGGCACGCCGCGCAGCGACAGCGCCTGGTTGCGCGCGGCGGCGGCGCGGTTCCATGCCAGCAGCACGGCGACCGCGGAGGAATCCACCTGCGCCAGGCCGGTGCAGTCGACCTGCACCTCGCCCTGCGCCAGGCGCGCCAGCCCGTCACGCAGCACGGCGGCGGCGTTCTGGTTGGTCAGCGAGGTACCTAGCGAGAGCATGGATGCGTGGCCTGGGGATCGGTAGCTTGAATACAGTGGCAAAAACGACGACTCCCGCACGTCAGGCGGGAGTCTGTGCCGCGAGCGGCCATTGTAGAGCAGATCGGTGCGCCGTGCTGCGTTGCAGCGGCGCACCGTTGGGCAGGCGCCTCAGCTCTTGGCGCTGGCCAGCTGGCGGTTGCGGTCCTGCAGCGTCTTGATCACGCCCTCGACGCCCTGCTGGCCGACGATGGTGTTGAAGCTGCCCTTGTAGGCTTCGGTCAGCCAGGCGCCCAGCACGTTGATGTCATAGACCTTCCAGCCCTGGGCGGTCTTTTCCAGACGGTAGTCCATCTGGATCGGCTCGCCCTTGTTGACGACCTGGGTGCGGATGGTGGCATCGGTATCCTCAGCCGTGCCGCGGTACGGGCGGTACTGCACGGTCTGGTCGCGGATCTGGGCAATGGCGCCGGCATAGGTGCGGATCAGCAGGGTCTTGAACTCCTCGGTGATCTGCTTCTGCTGCTCGGGCGTGGCCTTGGACCAGTTGCGCCCCATGGCGATCTGCGTGGTCTTCTGGAAGTTGGCGTTGGGGATGATCTTCTGCTCGACCAGCGCGGTGATCTTGCCGATATTGCCGGCCTGCATGTCCTTGTCGGCCTTGACGGTGGTCATCACGTCGCTGACCACGGCCTTGACCAGCCCGTCCGGGGTGGCCGCGTCCTGGGCCGCCACCTGGGCATGCGCCGCGCCTGCGAAGGCAACTACCGTAAGGAAGGGGACCAACAGTCGCTTTATCATGGATTTTCCTTCTTTATCAAAGACGTTCTTCGCCGAGGGCGAACTGGCCAGGCGCCATGGCTGGCGCGCGGCCTTGCGGAGATTGGAACATAAGCGCGGGGCGGTGGTTGCACCCACAAGCGCCTTTTCCGCTACTTACAAACAAATTGTTTCAGCCCTCACAGGGCATTCACAGCCTGGCGTGGGCCTGGAGCCGCCCGCGCCTCGCAGGGTCAGCGGATACGGACCCCCGGCACGATCCGCTGCATCGGGTCCATGGGTGGTATCGGCAGGCTCTGGCTCTCAGGCTGCAGGTCGCCCGAGGGCGTCTGCGCAGGCTGGGCCTGGGTGGCGGCCGGGGCCGAGGCGTCGGCCGGCGGCGCGGGAGGAGCCGGTGCTGCGGGCTGCGCCGGCGTAGCGGGCGTAGCGGGCGTAGCGGGCGTAGCGGGCGTAGCGGGCGTGGCGGGCGTAGCGGGCGTAGCGGGCGTGGCGGGCGTGGCGGGCGTGGCGGGCTTTTCACCTTCGGTCCCGGCAGGGGCTTCAGGGCGCGCCGTCGGGGTCTCCGGGGCGCTGTCCGCATCCTCGTCGCCGTCGGGCGGGTTGCCGTCGTAGACCAGGTACTGGCGCCGCTGCAGGTAGGAATCGCGCAGGAACGAGTACTTGTCCAGCGCCGCCTGCTCCAGCAGGTTGCTGGCGCCGAGCAGCTGCGCCCGGCCGGCAACGATGCGCACGCCGGTCAGTGAATTGCGCAGCGATACCGGATAGAGATAGGCCGACGGGTCGAAGCTGCGGTCCACCAGCATGCCGCCGGTGTCGCGCACGGTGCTGGGCCCGAACAGCGGCAGCACCAGGTACGGCCCGGGCGGCACGCCCCACACGCCCAGCGTCTGGCCAAAGTCTTCCTTGTACTTGGGCAGGCCGGCCGGGGTGGCGATGTCGATCAGGCCGCCGATCCCCAGCACGGTGTTCATGGCCACGCGCATGGTGTCCTCGGCGGCGCGGGTGGGCTTGCCCTGCAGCAGGTTGTTCGCCGCCGAGTAGACATCGCTCACGTTGGAGAAGAAGTTCTCCACCGCGCGCTGCACCGGCGTGGGCATGTAGTCGGCATAGACCTGGGCCACCGGGCGCAGGATGCCCTTGTCGAAGTCCTCGTTGATCTTCGAGACTTCGCGATTGAACGGCTCCAGCGGGTCTTTCGGATTGGCGGTGGGGCCAGTGGCGCAACCGGCGAGCACGGCCGCGGCAGCGACTGCGGCCAGGCCCTTGCAGAACGATGGCGCAGCGCTCATTTGAGGTCCCCTGCCGGCGCCGGCGCGCTGGCACCGGCCGGCGCACCGCCGCCGGCATCCGCCGCCTTGTTGTACAGGAACTGGCCGATCAGGTTTTCCAGCACCACGGCCGACTGCGTCATGGTGATGCGCGCGCCTTCGGCCAGCATGGCGGTGTCGCCGCCGGCTTCGAGGCCGATGTACTGCTCGCCGAGCAATCCGGATGTCAGGATCTTGGCCGAGGTGTCCTTGGGGAACTGGTAGCGCTTCTCCAGGCTCATCTCGACGGTGGCCTGGTAGGTCTTGTCGTCGAAGCGGATCGCCGCCACGCGGCCGACCACCACGCCCGCGCTCTTGACCGGCGCGCGCGGCTTGAGCCCGCCGATGTTGTCAAAGCGCGCCTGCACGCTGTAGGTGTCCTGGAAGGAAAAGGCGCTCATGTTCCCGGCCTTGAGGGCCAGGAACAGCACGGCGACGAACCCCGCCGCCACGAACAGCCCCACCCAGAAATCGAGTGCGTTCTTTTTCATTGGAATCTCTTTCTTCAACCCCGTAGTGTTCTTGTCGCTGTCTTGTCGTTGGTATGGCCCGCGTCAGTTGCTGAACATCAGCGCGGTCAGCAGGAAATCCAGCCCCAGCACGGCCAGCGACGCAATCACCACGGTGCGGGTGGTCGCGCGCGAGACGCCTTCCGGCGTGGGCTTGGCCTCGAAGCCCTGGTACAGGGCAATAAACGTCACGGCGATGCCAAAGATAAAGCTCTTGATCACGCCATTGAGCACGTCGGCGCGCACGTCGACGCCGCCCTGCATCTGGGACCAGAAGGCGCCGGCGTCGACGCCGATCAACTGCACGCCCACCACGTAGCCGCCCAGGATGCCGACCGCGCTGAAGATCGCCGCCAGCACCGGCATGGCGATCACGCCTGCCCAGAAGCGCGGCGCGATCACGCGCTGCAGCGGGTTCACCGCCATCATTTCCATGGCCGTCAGCTGCTCGCCCGCCTTCATCAGGCCGATCTCGGCCGTCAGCGAGGTGCCGGCGCGGCCGGCGAACAGCAGCGCGGTCACCACCGGGCCCAGCTCGCGCACCAGCGACAAGGCCACCAGCAGCCCCAGCGCCTGCTCGGACCCGTAGCGGTTCAGCGTGTAGTAGCCCTGCAGGCCAAGCACGAAGCCCACGAACAGGCCCGACACCGCGATGATCACCAGCGACAGGTTGCCGACGAAGAAGACCTGGTCGGTCACCAGGCGGAAGCGGCGCAGCAGCGCCGGCGACAGGCCCAGCAGTGTCAGGAACATGCGCGTGGCGCGGCCCAGCCCCGACACGCTGCGGCGCACGGCCGCGCCGATGGTGATAAAGAAGTCCGTCACCGCACACCTCCGGCGAAATCCTCGGCCAGCGAAGGTCCGGCGTAGTGGAACGGCACCGGGCCGTCGGCCTCGGCATGGACGAACTGGTGCACGAACGGGTCGGTGGAGGCGCGCAGCGCCTCGGGCTCGCCCTGCGCGACGATGCGGCCGTCGGCAATGAAATAGACGTAGTCGGCGATCTGGAAGGTCTCGTGCACGTCGTGCGAGACGATGATCGTGGTGGCGCCCAGCGCGTCGTTCAGGCTGCGGATCAGGCGCGCGGTCAGCCCGAGCGAGATCGGGTCCAGCCCGGCAAAGGGCTCGTCATACATCAGCAGCGCCGGGTCCAGCGCAATCGCGCGCGCCAGCGCCACGCGCCGCGCCATGCCGCCCGAGATCTGCGCCGGCATCAGGTCGCGCGCGCCGCGCAGGCCGACCGCGTTGAGCTTCATCAGCACCAGGTCGCGGATCATCGAGTCGGGCAGGTCGGTGTGCTCGCGCAGCGGGAACGCCACATTGTCGAACACCGACAGGTCGGTAAACAGCGCGCCGAACTGGAACAGCATGCCCATCTGGCGGCGCACCGCGTACAGGCCGCGGGTATCCAGCGTGTGGATATCGGTGCCGGCAAAGCTGACCGTGCCTGCCTGCGGACGGACCTGGCCGCCGATCAGCCGCAGCACCGTGGTCTTGCCGCAACCCGAGCCGCCCATCACCGCAATCACCTTGCCACGCGGGAATTGCATGGTCAGGCCGGACAGGATCGGCTTGCCGTGGTCCGCATAGGCGAAGTCCACCGCAGTCAGTTCGACGAGGTTTTGAGCAGAATCGGTCACGTTGGCACCGGTCAGGACAGTCGCGCATTATAAGGTGTACTACCTAGCCCTGCTGGCGCCCGTGTGCCCCGCGCCACATGCCCCCGTCGGGGAAGCCTCTCAGACTTGCCCTAGCCCCCCAAACCTGCCCATCCCTTTGCTGCTCAAGGCTCCTGTATCGGCGAGACGTCCTTCAGGATCACCTGCCATTGGATAGATTCCGAGCGGATCGCGGTGGCAAACGCCTCCGGCGAATCGCGCAGCGGCGTGACCCCCGCCGCCTGCAGACGCGAACGCACCTCGCGCTCGGACATGACCGCGTCGAGTTCGACCGCCAGCCTGGCGACGATCGCGCGCGGGGTCTTGGCCGGCGCCATCACGCCAAACCAGGCAGCCGCGGCATAGCCTTCCAGCCCCGACTCCTGCAGCGTCGGCACCAGCGGCGCCAGCGGCGAGCGGGCCACGCCCGTCACCCCGAGCAGGCGCAGCCCGCCGCTTCTGACCTGGCCCTGGACCGCGGCAAACGAACAGAAACAGGCACTGACGCGGCCGGCCAGCATCTCCTGGACCACGGCGGCCTCACCCTTGGCGGTGACCAGCGGCACGCCGCTGCGGATGCCGCGCACGGCGTACTCGGCGTACAGGTGGGAGGGGCTGCCCGGCTGGCCGTAGCCATAGCTGTAGGAGCCCGGGTTCGACCTGACCGCGGTCATCCATTGCTCCGGCGTGCGCATGGGCAGCCGGGCATCGATCACCAGGAACAGCGGCGTGGTGGCCACGCGCGCAACCGGCGTGAAATCGCGCACGACGTCGTACGGCACCGGCTCCAGTCCGGGCTGGATCAGCATATTGGCCTGGTGCAACAACAGGGTGTGGCCATCGGAGCTGGCCTTGGCGACCACGTCGCCGGCGATGGTGCCGGCGGCGCCGGGCCGGTTGTCGACCTCCACCGGCACGCCCAGCCGGACGGAGAGGCGCTCGGCCAGCATGCGCGCCACCGCATCGGCAACACCGCCGGCCGGGAATGGCACGATCAGGCGCATCGGGCGGTCGGGGAACGACATGCTGCGGGCGAGCTGCTGGGTCCCCGCATGCGCCGGCATGGCTGGCACCGCAAGCGCCAGCGTGGCACACCCCAGGGCGTACAGGCACAGGAAAGACCGGAGCCAGCGCCGGACTGCGCCCATTGGGGGGCGCGGCGCGAACTTCGCTTTACCTCGCCAAAGCCGCGACAAATTGCGCACTTCGGGCATCAATTTCCTCCGGCCGGTCCCCTGAGGAGGCGGCAAGCTGGTTCTGGGGAAAAAGGATTTGCGAGGCAGTTTCCGTTAGTTGTTTTTTGAAAATTGTAAGGACATTGCCCAGGGCACCACAGGCACGTAAACCATAGCCGGGAGAACCCTGAAGGCCCCGCCAGGCCTTGCCAAACGCGCCATGGCGGCCAGGATGCACGGACCTCGCCGGCTATAATCGGCCGATGACGATTTTCACCGTGCGGCCGATGGTCACAGCCGACCTGCCGGCCGTGCTGGCGGTACAAGCCAGCTGCTATACCGAAGTCCTGCTGGAGAGCCAGGCCGCGCTGGCAAGCCGGCTGGCGCTGTCCCCCGCCACCTGCTGGGTCGCGGACGATCCCGGACATCCCGGCGCGCTTGCCGCCTATCTCTTTACCCACGCCTGGCCCGAAGCCACGCTGCCGCCGCTGGACGGCGTGCTCGACCACGGCTGGCGCCATGGCGCCGCGCCGGACGCCCTCACCTGGTTCGTGCACGACATGGCGGTGGCGCCCGCCGGACGCGGCGCCGGCCTGGCGCCGCGCCTGTACGCCGCGGCACAGGCGGCCGCGCGCGCGGCGGGGCTGCGGCGTTCGCGGCTGATCGCGGTGCAGTCGGCGGCGCCGTGGTGGCACAGGCTCGGATACGTCCCGGTGGCGGCGCACACGGCCACCGCCCATGCGCCCAAGCTGGCCAGCTACGGCGCCAGTGCGGTGCTGATGGAGCGCACGCTGGCCGACTGAGCGCTGCGCCGGCGCGAGGACGACAAAAAGCCCGCCGGCTTGCGCCAGGCGGGCTTCTTGTTCCTGCCGGGGTGAATCAGCGCGGCAGTTCGGTGTGACCCATCAGGAAGGCATCGACCGAACGCGCGGCCTGGCGGCCTTCGCGGATCGCCCACACCACCAGCGACTGGCCACGGCGCACGTCGCCAGCGGCGAACACCTTGGGCACGTTGGTGTGGTAGGCACGCTCGCCCTCGGTCGAGGCCTTGGCGTTCTTGCGCGCATCGGTATCCACGCCAAACGCTTCCAGCATCGAACCCACCGGGTTGGTAAAGCCCATCGCCAGCAGCACCAGGTCGGCCGGCAGGATGAACTCGCTGCCTTCGACTTCCTGCATGCGGCCATCCTTCCATTCGACACGGCAGGCCTTCAGTGCGGTGACCTTGCCGTTCTCGCCGATGAATTCCTTGGTGGCGACCGACCAGTCGCGCTCGCAGCCTTCATCGTGCGACGACGAGGTGCGCAGCTTGATCGGCCAGTACGGCCACACCAGCGGCTTGTCCTCTTCTTCCGGCGGCTGCGGCAGCAGTTCAAACTGCGTCACCGAGGTGGCGCCATGGCGGTTGGACGTACCCACGCAGTCGGAGCCGGTATCGCCGCCACCGATCACAATCACGTTCTTGCCTTCGGCGCGGATCTCGTTTTCGCCGTCGCCTGCCACTTCCTTGTTCTGCGGGATCAGGAATTCCAGCGCGAAGTGGATGCCGGCCAGGTCGCGGCCCGGCACCGGCAGGTCGCGCGGCACTTCCGAGCCGCCCGCCAGCACCACGGCGTCGAACTGGTCCATCAGGGCCTGGGCCGAGATGGTTTCACGGGCGTAGTTCTTGATGCCGGCCGGCAGTTCGCCGTCGGTCACCATCACGCCCGGACGGAAGGTCACGCCTTCGGCCTGCATTTGCTCGATGCGGCGGTCGATCAGCGTCTTCTCCATCTTGAAGTCGGGGATGCCGTAGCGCAGCAGGCCGCCGATGCGGTCGTTCTTCTCGAACACGGTCACGTCATGGCCGGCGCGTGCCAGCTGCTGCGCGGCAGCCATGCCGGCGGGACCGGAGCCGACCACGGCCACGGTCTTGCCGGTCTTGTGGCGCGGCAGCTGCGGCCTGACCCAGCCCTCTTCCCAGGCCTTGTCGATGATGGCGTGCTCGATCGACTTGATGCCCACCGGCAGTTCATTGATGCCCAGCGTGCAGGCGGCCTCGCACGGTGCGGGGCAGATGCGGCCGGTGAACTCGGGGAAGTTGTTGGTCTGGTGCAGCACCTCGATCGCCGACTTCCAGTCCTGGCGGTACACCAGGTCGTTGAAGTCGGGGATGATGTTGTTGACCGGGCAGCCGTTGTTGCAGAACGGGATGCCGCAGTCCATGCAGCGCGCACCCTGGATCTTCGCTTCGCTGTCGGACAGCGCGAACACGAATTCCTTGTAGTGCTTCACGCGCTTGACTACCGGTTCGTAGCCTTCGTTCTGGCGCGGAAATTCGAGAAAGCCAGTCGCCTTACCCATGTTGCGTCCTTGGTCATGCTGCGCGGGACCGGCGGCGTCGCCAGCCCTGCGGTGGGGTCAGAATCTTGTCAGGGCCGCGGCGGCTGCCGCGGCCCCTCTGCGTGGTTGCGTTGCGCTCGCTCAGGCCGCGATGGCTTCGCGGTCGCTGTCGCGGGCGGCCTGTTCCTTGGCGTACATCTCGCCCAGCGCGCGCTTGTACTCGGTCGGGAAGACCTTGACGAACTTGCGGCGTGCCGTGGTCCAGTCGGCCAGCAGCGCCTTGGCGCGCTCGGAACCGGTGTAGCGGAAATGCTGCTCGATCAGGTTGCGCAGGATGACCTCATCCAGCTGGCGCTTGCCGTCGACCTTGTGCCACGAAGCCTCGGGCTGGCCCTTCTCCTGGTCGGCCGAAGCCAGCACTGCTTCCAGCGCCACCATCGAGGTGTTGCAGCGCTTGTCGAACAGGCCGTCCTCGTCGTAGACGTAGGCCACGCCGCCCGACATGCCGGCCGCGAAGTTGCGTCCGGTGCCGCCCAGCACCACCACCGTGCCGCCGGTCATGTACTCGCAACCGTGGTCGCCGGTGCCTTCCACCACTGCCACCGCACCCGAGTTGCGCACCGCGAAGCGCTCGCCGGCCACGCCGTTGAAGAACGCTTCCCCGGCGATAGCACCGTACAGCACGGTGTTGCCGACGATGATGTTGCGGGTCGGGTCGCCGCGGAACTCATGCGGAGCGCGCACGATCACGCGGCCGCCCGACAGGCCCTTGCCGACATAGTCGTTGCCGTCGCCCACCAGGTCCAGCGTGATGCCGTGCGCCAGGAACGCGCCGAACGACTGGCCGGCGGTGCCTTGCAGCTGGATGTGGATGGTATCGTCAGGCAGGCCTTCGTGGCCATGCTGGCGCGCCACCACGCCCGACAGCATCGCGCCGACGGTACGGTTGACGTTCTTCACCGGCTGGATGAACGAGACCCGCTCGCCCTTCTCGATCGCCGGTCGGGCCTTGGCGATCAGCACGTGGTCCAGCGCCTTGCCGGCCTCGGCCGACAGGCCGTGGTCCTGCACGTCGGTGTGGTACAGCGGCACGTCCGCGCCCAGCGAGACCTGGTGGAAGATGCGGCCGAAGTCCAGGCCGCGCGCCTTCCAGTGCTCGATGCCGGGCTTGGTGTCGAGCAGGTCGGCGCGGCCGATCAGCTCGTCGAACTTGCGGATGCCCAGCTGGGCCATGATTTCGCGGGCTTCTTCCGCAACGAAGAAGAAGAAGTTGACCACGTGCTCAGGCTTGCCCTGGAACTTCCTGCGCAGCTGCGGATCCTGCGTGGCCACGCCCACCGGGCAGGTGTTCAGGTGGCACTTGCGCATCATGATGCAGCCTTCCGCAACCAGCGGCGCGGTGGCGAAGCCGAATTCATCGGCGCCCAGCAGCGCGCCGATGACGACGTCGCGGCCGGTCTTCATCTGGCCGTCGGCCTGCACGCGGATGCGGTTGCGCAGGCCGTTGAGCAGCAGCGTCTGCTGCGTTTCGGCCAGGCCCAGCTCCCACGGCGTGCCGGCATGCTTGATCGACGACCACGGCGAAGCGCCGGTGCCGCCATCATGGCCGGCGATCACGACGTGGTCGGCCTTGGCCTTGGCCACGCCCGCGGCCACCGTGCCGACGCCGACTTCGGACACCAGCTTGACCGAGATGTCCGACACCGGGTTGACGTTCTTCAGGTCGTGGATCAGCTGTGCCAGATCCTCGATCGAATAGATGTCATGGTGCGGGGGCGGCGAGATCAGGCCCACGCCCGGCACCGAGTAACGCAGCTTGCCGATGTAGTCCGAGACCTTGTGGCCGGGCAGCTGGCCGCCTTCGCCGGGCTTGGCACCCTGCGCCATCTTGATCTGGATCTGGTCGGCCGAAGCCAGGTATTCGGCGGTCACGCCGAAACGGCCCGACGCCACCTGCTTGATCTTCGAGCGCAGCGAATCGCCTTCCTGCAGTTCCAGGTCGCGTTCGATCACGTTGTCGCCCAGCAGGCCCTTGAGGGTATCGCCCTGCTTGATGGGAATGCCGCGCAGCTCGTTGCGGTAGCGCTTCTCGTCCTCGCCGCCTTCGCCGGTGTTGGACTTGCCGCCGATGCGGTTCATCGCCAGCGCCAGCGTGGTGTGGGCTTCGGTCGAGATCGAGCCGAGCGACATCGCACCGGTGGCGAAGCGCTTGACGATCTCCTTGGCCGACTCCACCTCTTCCAGCGGAATCGCCTTGGCCGGATCGACCTTGAACTCGAACAGGCCACGCAGCGTCATGTGGCGCTTGCTCTGGTCGTTGATGATGTTGGCGTATTCCTTGTACGTCTGGTAGGCGCCCTTGCCGTCGTCGGCGCGCACCGAGTGCTGCAGCTTGGCGACCGAGTCCGGGGTCCACATATGCTCTTCGCCGCGGATGCGGAAGGCGTATTCGCCGCCGGCGTCCAGCATGCTTTCCAGCACCGGGTTGTCGCCAAAGGCGTCGCGGTGCAGGCGCAGGGCTTCCTCGGCCACTTCGAAGATGCCGATGCCCTCGACATTCGACGGGGTGCCATGGAAGTACTTCTGCACCAGTTCGCGCGACAGGCCGATGGCTTCGAAGATCTGCGCGCCGGTGTACGACATGTAGGTGGAGATGCCCATCTTGGACATCACTTTGAACAGGCCCTTGCCGATCGCCTTGACGAAGTTCTTGACCGCCTTCTCGGGCGACAGGTCGCCGGACAGGCCCTGGGCCATTTCGGCCAGCGTTTCCATCGCCAGGTACGGATGCACGGCTTCGGCGCCATAGCCGGCCAGCAGCGCGAAGTGGTGCACTTCACGGGCGGTGCCGGTCTCGACCACCAGGCCGGTGGACGTGCGCAGGCCCTTCTCCACCAGGTGGTGGTGGATGGCGGACGTGGCCAGCAGCGCGGGAATCGCAACATGCTCGGCATCCACGCGGCGGTCCGACACGATCAGGATGTTGAAGCCCGAACGCACCGCATCCACGGCTTCGGCGCACAGCGAGGCCAGGCGCGCTTCGATGCCCTCCTTGCCCCAGGCCTTCGGGTAGCAGATGTTCAGCTCGTACGAACGGAACTTGCCGCCGGTGTAGTGCTCGATATTGCGGATCTTGGCGATGTCCTTGAAGTCCAGCACCGGCTGGGACACTTCGAGGCGCATCGGCGGGTTGATGTTGTTCAGCTCGAGCAGGTTCGGCTTCGGGCCGATGAACGACACCAGCGACATCACCATGTTCTCGCGGATCGGGTCGATCGGCGGGTTGGTGACCTGGGCGAACAGCTGCTTGAAGTAGTGGTACAGCGTCTTGTTCTTGGACGACAGGATGGCCAGCGGCGAATCGTTGCCCATCGAGCCGGTGGCTTCCTCGCCGGCCAGCGCCATCGGCGCCATCAGGAACTTGACGTCTTCCTGGCTGTAGCCAAAGGCCTGCTGGCGGTCCAGCAGCTTGGCCACGGGCTTCTTCTCGGCGGCAACGTCTTCAGGCTTGGCGTCGAGCTCATCGAGCTTGATGCGCACGGCGTCGATCCAGCTCTTGTACGGCTTGGCGTTGGCCAGGTTGTCCTTGAGTTCCTTGTCGTCGATGATGCGGCCCTGTTCCATGTCGATCAGGAACATCTTGCCCGGCTGCAGGCGCCACTTCTCAACGATGCGCGACTCGGGGAACGGCAGCACGCCGGCTTCCGAAGCCAGCACCACGATGTCGTCCTCGGTCACGTAGAAACGTGCCGGGCGCAGGCCGTTGCGGTCCAGCGTGGCGCCGATCTGGCGGCCATCAGTGAAGCAGATCGCGGCCGGGCCGTCCCACGGCTCCATCATGGCAGCGTGGTACTCGTAGAAGGCGCGGCGGTTGTCGTCCATCAGCGTGTGCTGTTCCCAGGCTTCCGGGATCATCATCATCATCGCGTGGACGAGCGGGTAGCCGGCCATCGTCAGCAGTTCGAGGCAGTTGTCGAACGATGCGGTGTCGGACTGGCCCGGGTAGATCAGCGGCCACAGCTTGGGCAGGTCGTCGCCCAGCACCGGCGACGAGATCGCGCCGGTGCGCGCGTTGATCCAGTTGACGTTGCCCTTGACCGTGTTGATTTCACCGTTGTGGGCGACCATGCGGTACGGGTGGGCCAGTTCCCAGGCCGGGAAGGTGTTGGTCGAGAAGCGCTGGTGCACCAGGGCCAGGGCCGAGACGGCGCGCTGGTCCAGCAGGTCCAGGTAGTACTCGCCAACCTGGTTGGCCAGCAGCAGGCCCTTGTACACCACGGTACGGGCCGACATTGACGGCACGAAGTATTCCTTGCCGTGCTTGAGCTTGAGCGCCTGGATGGCATGGCTGGCGGTCTTGCGGATGACGTAGAGCTTACGTTCCAGCGCGTCCGTGGTCATGATGTCGCGGCCGCGCCCGATGAAGATCTGGCGGATCACCGGCTCGGTGGTGCGCACCGTCGGCGACATCGGCATCTTGGCGTCGACCGGCACGTCGCGCCAGCCCAGCACGACCTGGCCTTCCAGGCGGACCGTGCGCTCCAGTTCCTGCTCGCAGGCCAGGCGCGAGGCGTGTTCCTTCGGCAGGAAGATCATGCCCACGCCGTATTCGCCCGCGGGCGGCAGGCTCACGCCCTGCGCGGCCATTTCCTCGCGGTAGAACTGGTCCGGGATCTGGATCAGGATGCCGGCACCGTCGCCCATCAGCGCATCGGCGCCGACCGCACCCCGGTGGTCCAGGTTCTCCAGGATCTTCAGGCCCTGCGAGATGATCTCGTGGGACTTCTTGCCCTTGATATGCGCGACCATGCCGACGCCGCAGGCGTCATGCTCGTTGCTGGGATCGTACATGCCCTGCGCTTGCGGGCGCAGGTCAATGGCGTGGGAAGACTCGCTGGTCTGCGCTTGTGCCTGAGCTTGGGCCGAAAGATTTTTCGTTTGGTCCACGGGCTGAATTCCGGTGAAGGCTGCGCGAACTGGCTGGGCGTACCGGAACGGGGACCGCGCGCTTTCTCGTTTTCTTTATTCCTCCACCCAAACCGGAAACCGGCGGGACGGAAAATGGGGACGAAGCTGTCAGCGGGCCGCAGCGGCGTACACGAGCGTGACGCGCCGCACAATGACTGTGGGTGGAGCAACTATATGGGAATCGCGTTCGCCTCGCAAAATTTTTAAATGGGGTCAGATCATATTAAGTTGCGCACCGTTTCGGTGATCCATTTAAATGGGGACACATTAATTATGCGACGGCTCTGACGCATTCACCGGTGCCGTTTGCACCTTTTTGGGGCGCCCTTTCGGCAGCGGTTGCACGCGCCGGGTTGCGTGCCGCTCCAATTGGGCCAGGAACGCTTCGTCGCCAAGCGGCCAGCCGCTGTGGGCATGGGCGCGCAGGGTTTCCAGGGTCTTGCCCGCCAGGCCCTCGGCGGTCAGCATCCGGTAGTTCGACTGGCGCTCGAACGGCGTATTGCCCAGCTCCCAGTACGCGGAGTGGTCGCTCACAAACGGGCTGGCCTCGATACCGGCGTGATGGTGGTAGCTGCTCCAGCGGTCACCCTCGGGGGCGCTGACCTCGCCCGCGCGCAGCGCGTTGCCCTCGACATAGAGCATCGCCGGCAGCATCCACCGGGCCGGATCGAACACCGCGGAACGGAAGCGCCCTTCCCACAGCGTGCCGGTGCGGCTGGCCACCCGGTTGAAGTAGCGCGCATAGCGCCGCCCCACCGCCTGCATGGTCAGGCTCAGCGAGTCTGACTCCTTGGGTGTGGCCACCAGGTGCACGTGGTTAGGCCGCAGCGCGTAGGCGTGGACGGCAAGGTCATGCTCGCGCGCGGCCATGCGCAGGCAGTCGAGGTAGTGCAGGTAGTCGTCCGGCCCCAGGAATACGGGCTGGCGGTTGTTGCCGCGCTGCAACACCAGGGCGGGCAGACCGGCGGGGGAAAAGCGGGGAAGGCGTGCCATGACAGGTCATGCGAGCATTGATGCCCGCATCATAGCCTGATCCGTCCCCACTTATGCGGCAGGCTGGTCAGTTGCCTTCGCTGACCGCGAAGATGCGGCGGTGCTCGCGGATCGCGTAGCGGTCGGTCATGCCCGCGATGTAGTGGGCAATCAGACGCGACTGGTCGCCGCCATGGCTGGCCTGGTACTGCGGCGGCAGCAGGCGCGGATCGGACATAAAGGCCTGGAACAGGTCGCCGACAATGCGCTGCGCCTTGGCCGACATGCGCATCACCAGGTAGTGCCGGTACAGGTGCCGGAACAGGAAGCGCTTGAGTTCGGCCGCTTCTTCATGCATCTGCGGGCTGAAGCCGACCAGCGGGCCGGCGGCGCGCACCGCGTCGATATTGCGCGGATTGGCCGCGGCGATATTGCTGCTGGTGGTCTCGATCAGGTCGACGATCAGCGTATTGATCATGCGCCGGACCGTCTCGTTGATCGCGCGCCGGCCGTTGACGCCAGGGAAGACCTCGGCCACCTCGGCGCGGTGGCGGGCCCACATCGGCACCTCGTCGAGCTGCTCCAGCGTCAGCAGCCCCGAGCGCAGGCCGTCGTCGATATCGTGATTGTTGTAGGCGATCTCGTCGGCCAGGTTGGCCAGCTGCGCCTCCAGCGACGGCTGCGTGCCCTCCAGGAAGCGCCGGCCCAGCTCGCCCAGCGCCGAGGCATTGACCCGCGAGCAATGCTTGAGGATGCCCTCGCGCGTCTCGAAGGTCAGGTTCAGCCCGTTGAAGCCGCCGTAGCGCTCTTCCAGCTCGTCCACCACCAGCAGGCTCTGCAGGTTGTGCTCGAAGCCGCCGTGGTTCTTCATGCAGGTATTGAGCGCATCCTGCCCGGCGTGGCCAAAGGGGGTGTGCCCCAGGTCGTGCGCCAGCGAGATCGCCTCGACCAGGTCTTCATTGAGGCGCAGGTTGCGCGCGATCGAGCGGGCGATCTGCGCCACCTCCAGGCTGTGGGTCAGCCGGGTGCGGAACAGGTCCCCTTCATGGTTGACGAAGACCTGGGTCTTGTACTCGAGCCGCCGGAACGCCGTGCTGTGGATGACCCGGTCGCGGTCGCGCTGGAATTCGCTGCGCGACAGCGATGCGGGTTCTGCATGCACCCGCCCGCGCGTCTGCGCAGAGCGGGCGGCGTAAGGGGCGAGATGGCTTTCAAAGTCGGTCATGCGGCGCGTCCGGTGGCTGGGGCGGGGTGGCGAGGCATAACCGATCGGTCAGGCGACCGGGGCCTCGGTGGGTGGTTTGAGCACGGCGTGCGCGAGCGTGGCGCGCAGGTCAGCGTCCGGCACGGTGGTGATGAACGCTTCGCCGAGCTGCTTCAGCAGGATGAACTTGATGCTGCCCGCCTCGGCCTTCTTGTCGACCTTCATCAGTTCGATATAGCGGTCGGCACCGAGTTCCGGCGCCACCACGGGCAGGTTGGCGGCCTGCGTCAGCTCGCGGATGCGGGCGCGGGTCTCGGTGTCGATAAAGCCCAGCCGGTGCGACAGGTCCGCGGCCATCACCATGCCGCAGCCGACGGCCTCGCCGTGCAGCCAGGCGCCGTAGCCCATGCCGGCCTCGATCGCATGGCCGAAGGTGTGGCCGAAATTGAGAATGGCGCGCAGGCCGCCCTCGCGCTCGTCCTGGGCCACCACGCCGGCCTTGATCTCGCAGGAGCGCTGCACGGCGAGCGCCATCAGGTCGGGGTCGCAGGCATTCAGCGGCTTGATGTTGCGCTCGATCCAGCCGAAGTACTCGGCATCGGCGATGGCGCCGTGCTTGATGACCTCGGCCATGCCGGCGGCCAGCTCGCGCGCGGGCAGCGTGCGCAGCGTGTCGATGTCGGCGATCACCGCGTTGGGCTGGTGGAACGCGCCGATCATGTTCTTGCCGAGCGGGTGGTTGATGCCGGTCTTGCCGCCCACCGACGAATCCACCTGCGCCAGCAGCGTGGTCGGCATCTGGATAAAGGGCACGCCGCGCATGTAGCAGGCCGCGGCAAACCCGGTCATGTCGCCCACCACGCCGCCGCCCAGCGCGACCAGCGTGGTCTTGCGGTCGGCGCCGGCCTGCAGCAGCGCGTCGAAGATCCGGTTCAGCGTTTCCCAGTGCTTGAAGGCTTCGCCGTCGGGCAGCGTGACGGTGCGCACGGTCTTGCCGAGCGCGGCCAGGGCCGCCTCCACCCGCGCCGCGTAGAGCGGGCCGACGGTTTCGTTGGTGACGATGACGGCGTGCTGGCCGCGTACATGCGGGCGCAGCAGTTCGGCGTTGTCCAGCAGGCCGGTGCCGATATGGATGGGGTAGCTGCGCTCGCCCAGGTCGACTTCAAGCGTAATCATGGATTGGGGTCCTGCGCCGGCGGCTCCGACGCTTCCGGCGGCGCGGAGGCCGGCTGCGGGGGATCGATCGGGAAACCGGCCATTTCAAGTTGCATCAACACCATATTAGCAAGCTGCGCCACCGAGGGCTTGCCGGTTTCGATGATGAAGTCGGCAACCTCGCGGTAGAGCGGGTCGCGCTCGGCATAGAGCGCCTCGAGCTTGCCCTTGGGGTCCTCGGTCTGCAGCAGCGGCCGGTTGCGGTCGTGGCGGGTGCGCAGCCACAGGTCGTGCGGGCTGGCGCGCAGGTACACGACCGTGCCGCGGGCCTTCAGCACCTCGCGGTTCTCGGCGCGCAGCACGGCGCCGCCGCCGGTGGCCAGCACAATGCCCTGGCGCGCGGCCAGCTCGCGGATCATCGCGGCCTCGCGGTCGCGGAAGCCGGCTTCGCCCTCGACCTCGAAGATCACCGGGATGCGCACGCCGCAGTGGGCCTCCAGCTCATGGTCGGAATCGAAAAACGGATAGTGCAGGCGCCGCGCCACCGTGCGGCCCACGGTGGTCTTGCCGGCGCCCATCAGGCCGACGAAAAAGAGGTTGGGTCGATCGGATTCCGGTCGCTCGGAGTCAGATCGATCGGCATCGCGCCGATCCTGGGCCTGGCGCTGTGCCGCCGGGCCTGTCGCTGAGGCTGTCACTGGACTGTCGTTCGGGAGCGCGGCATGCGGGCCGTCCTCCCCGGTTGGGAACTGCATCATCTTCTTATGTTGTGGCGCGGCCGGCAAGTGGCGAATGCGGCATGGCCCACATGGCTGGCCCGTCCCGGGCCGTCTCCGCCCCCCGCGGCGCGCAAAAAAAGGCCGCATCCCTCGATGCGGCCTGCCAGTCTACTGTATCCGGCGTCCTCCGGACGCCATGTCCCTACCGGAGCGACACGCTCTCGTTCAGGATGCGCGGGGTCAGGAACACCAGCAGCTCGGTGCGGTTGCGCACCTTGGCGTTGTTCTTGAACAGGTAGCCCAGCACCGGGATATCACCCAGCAGCGGCACCTTGTCGGTTTCGTTGGACTCGGTCTGGGTGTAGATGCCGCCGATCACCACCGTGCCGCCGTTCTCGACCAGCACCTGGGTCTGCACGTGCTTGGTGTCGATGGCAAAGCCGGAAGTGGTCTGGATGCCGACGCTGTCCTTGTTCACGTCCACATCGAGCAGCACATTGCCTTCGGGCGTGATCTGCGGCGTCACTTCCAGCTTCAGGTTGGCCTTGCGGAACTGCACCGAGGTCGCACCGCTGGAGGTCGCCGCCTGGTATGGCAGCTCGGTACCCTGCTCGATCAGCGCCTTGATGTTGTTGGCCGTGACCACGCGCGGGCTGGAGATGATCTTGCCCTTGCCATCCGCTTCCAGCGCCGACAACTCCAGTGCCAGGAATTTGGTGGCGGCGCTGTTGAACAGGCTGACCGCGATATTGGCCGGGTTGGTGCCGTTGATGGCGCCGGCAGGCAGGCTCAGGAACGGGCCGTTGTCGGAAGTCGCCCCGGGCAGCACGTTGTTGTACGTGTTGCCGACGCGGGCGTTGTTGTACTGCCCGGCAAAGCCCAGCTTCACACCCAGGTTGCGGCTGAACGAGTCGGTGGCCTCGACGATGCGCGCCTCGATGATCACCTGGCGCACCGGGATGTCGATCTTGCCGATGAAGTTCTGCACCTCTTCCAGCTTGCTGGCGATATCCGAGACGAAGAGCTGGTTGGTGCGCGCATCGGCCGTCAGCGAACCGCGCCTGGACAGCATGCGCGCGCTGGCGCCCGCCGACCCGGCGGTACTGACGGCGGCCACGGCACCGCCGCCCGCCCCCATGCCGAGCAGCATCTTGCGCACGTCTTCGGCACGCTGGTAGTTGAGCTGGAACACCTGGCTGCGGATCGGCTCCAGGTCATTGATCTGCTGCTGCGACTCCAGCTCCAGCTTCTCCTTGGTCTGCAGCTCCGCCTTGGGCGCCACCCACAGCACATTGCCGTTGCGGCGCGAGGCCAGGCCCTTGGCATCCATCACGATCTGCAGCGCCTGGTCCCACGGCACATCCTTCAGGCGCAGCGTCAGGTTGCCCTGCACGCTTTCGCTGGTGATGATGTTCAGGTTGGTGAAATCGGCAAACACCTGCAGCAGCGAGCGGATGTCGATGTTCTGGAAGTTCAGCGACAGGCGCTCGCCGCGGTAGCCCGGGCCACTGATCAGCTTGGTCGGGTCTTCCTTGACCGGGCGCACCTCGACCACGAACTGGGTATCGGTCTGGTACGAGCTGTATTCCCAGTTGCCGCGCGGCTCGATCGTCAGGCGCGCGTTGCCGTTGGTGTCCGAGGCGTGCATGCCCTGCACCGGCGTGCCGAAATCGCTGACGTCGAAACGCCGCCGCAGGTTGTCAGGCAGCGTGGTGCCGAGGAAATCGACCACGATATTCTTGCCCTGCTGCGCGATGTTGATGCCCGAGTCGCGCGAGGACAGGTCCACCACCACGCGCCCGGCGCCATCGGCACCGCGGCGGAAGTCGACATTGCGCACCGACGGCCGCGCCGCCGCGGCCGCAGGCGTCGCAGCCGGCGCAAACGTGGGCGCAGCGTTCTTGAGCGCCGGCGCCACGTTATCCAGCGCCACCACGAAGTAGTTGCCGCGCTGGTCGGTGCGATAGGTGGCGTTGCGCGTGAGGTCAAGGATCACGCGGGTACGGTCGCCGATCTGCACCACGTTGGCTGACTTGACCAGCTTGCCGCCGTAGTCGTACTGCGCGCGCCGGTTGGCAAAGCCGGTATCGAAGAAATCGATCGCGAGCCGTGCCGGGTTCTGCGTGGTGAAGTCCGCCGGCTTCTGCGCCAGCGGCCGTTCGAGCTCGATCGTGAACACGGTCTGCTCCCCGACCATGCTGACGTCAACCGACTTGATGCGGTTGCTTTGTGCCAGCGCGGCCGGTGCGGCAATCACCAGCAACAGCGCCATCGCCATTCTTGCGGCGCCCGCGAGCGCACGGTACCAGCGCGCGAGGGTCATGCCGCCACCTCCAGCTTCAGGCTGGTCATTTTCTCTTTCCACTCTGATACCCCCTCCCGGACCAATTCGCGCAGCACGATCTCCTGATCGGTGATGCGGACCACCCGGCCATAGCTCTGGCCGAGATACTGACCCACCTTGATATGGTGGATCTTGTTATCAACCCGCACGATGCCGAAGGTCTCCCCGTGCTTCTTCATCATCCCGAGCATCTTGAAGTTCTCGAGCGGGTAGTCCTCCAGCGGCTCGCGGCGCCGCCCGGCTTCGGGCGAATCCGCGAGCGTCTTGTTCAGCTCGCCGATCTTGGCCTGCGCGAACGGCTCGGGCGCCTTGGCTGCGGCGTACTCGCGCGGCACATAGGGCCGGGCGTCGGGCAGCGGCTCGGGCGGCTTGGCGCGCGCGCTGCGGGTGGCATCCATCCACTGGCGCAAGGCGTCTTCATCGCTGGCGCCGCAGGCGCCCAGCAGGCCGACAGCCAGCGCCGCCGCCGCGAACGTGCGTGGCGCCGCCGTGGTCCAGGAGAGGCTGCGGGTACGGGCGGTGCGGCTCATTTGGCACCTCCTGCCTTGGCTGCCGCAGCGGCTGCCGCGGCCTTGCGCTGCGCGGCCTGCTCGTCCGGGTCGAGCGCGCGGTAGGCCATCGCCACCGCCTCCATCGACATCCCGCCTTCCTTGGTATTGGCCAGCTGCAGGTTCTGCATCGACACGATCCGCGACAGGGCCGCCACGTCGGCATTGAACTGCGCCACCTCGTGGTAGCGCCCGGTCACGCGCAGGTTCACCGGGATCTCGGCGAAATAGGGCTTGATCACCGCCCCCTGCGGCTTGAACAGCTCGAACTGCAGCCCCCGTGCGACACCGGCGTGATTGACGTCGGCCAGCAGTGCATCCATCTCGGCCTTGTTGGGCAGCTGCCGCTCCAGCAGCGCCACGCGCTGCTCCACCTGCTTCTTCTGCTCGCGCAGTGCGTCCAGGTTGGCCACCTGCGCCACCTTGGACTGGTACGCCTGCTTCAGGCTTTCCTGCTCCTGGCGCTGGCGGTCGAGTTCGTCGAACCTGGCGCTCCAGTAGAACTGCCAGCCCAGCACCAGCACCACGGCCGCGGCCAGCACCGCGAACAGCACACGCGGCGCGGCCGGCCACGTCTCCGGTTCGCTCAGGTTGAGCCCGCGGAACTGGCCGGTCAGGTCGGCCAGGTTGATTTCAGTATTGAGCGCCATGGTCAGGCCTTTCCGGCTGCGGGTGCGGGAACTGGGGCGGCTGCGGGTGCGGAGGCGCCCGGCACGGTCTTCTTGCCGTCGGCCGCCGCTTCCGGCGCGCGGTACGCGAAGCGCATCGAGAAGTCGAACAAGCGGCGCTGCTCGCGCAGGTTGTTGGTCATGGTGACGGCCTTGGATTCGACCAGTTCGGCCTTGTCCAGCCAGGCCACCCCGCTCAGGTTGCGCAGCAGCTCGGAAATGCGCTCGTTGGACTGCGCCACGCCCGCGATGGTGAAGGCCTCGCCGGTCTGCTTCAGGCTGGTCAGGTAGACGCCCTCCGGCACCTGCCGCACCAGTTCCTCAAGCAGCTGCACCGGGCGGTTGCGCTCGGTCTGCAGGCTTTCAACCGCCTTCTGGCGCTGCAGCAGCGCGTCGATGTCCTTCTTCAGGCTGTTGACCTCGCGGATCTGCCCGTCCAGCCTGGCGTTCTCAGTGCTCAATACCTGGTTGAGCGCGACCACCGAAGCGATGCGCCCGTCGATATAGAAGCCGCCCAGCAGCACCACGGCAGCGCCAGCCACCGCGGCACCGGCCAGCATCGTATAGACCTTCTTGCGGCGTGCTGCCTTGCGGGCTTCGTGGTAAGGCAGCAGGTTGACCGAAGGCAGTGTGTTCGTAGACATCTGATGCCTCCGGTGCGTTATTGCAGGCCGCGCAAGGCCAGGCCGGCACTGACGATGTACGCCGGCAAGTCGCGCTGCAGGTAGCGTTCGTTGACCTTGGCGTTGGTCGCCATGTTGGCGAACGGGTTCGCCAGCGTGGTGGTGATCTTGGTCTGGTGCTGGATTGCCGATTGCACGCCGAGCAGCGACGCATGTCCGCCCGAGAGCAGGATCTCGTCGACCCGGCCCAGGCTGGAACTGGCGATGAAGTTGCCGACCGCGGACTGCACTTCCATCGCCAGTGCATCCAGCGACGGCTTGAGCAGCTGCGCGCGCCAGGCTTCAGGCAGCGTGTTCTTGCGCTTCTTGATCTCGGCCTTGAGCGCGTCGAGGGTGAACATGCGCGCCGCACTCTGCGTGAGCTGGTCGCCGTAGCTGTTCAGCGGCTGCTCGTAGAGTTCCTTCCAGCCCTGGTAGAAGATCGCCTTGGAACGGCTGCCGCCCAGATGGATCACCGCCACCACCGGCAGCGCGCGCGCATCGGCCTCGGGCATCTCGTGCGGCACGCCCAGCATCTGCACGATCGAGCGCTGCACCGCGTATTCCTCGACATCCATGACCTGGGGCTTGAGCCCCGCCATCTCGGCCGCGGTCACGCGCTCCTGCACGCGGTCGCTGTTGGCCGCCGTGACGCGCACCCCGATACCGCCCTCGGTCTCGCTGGGGCCGATCACGGCGAAGTCGAAGTTGACCGCCTGCGACGGCGGATAGAGCCGGTGCGCCTCGGATTCGACCTGGGAATACAACTCGTCGTCGGACAGGTTGTCCGGCAGGCTGACCGTCTGTGACTCCGTCAGCATGGACGGCACGCCCAGCACCACGTCCTTCGAACGGATGCCGGCCTTGCCCAGCGCGCGTCTGAGCGCGATCCCGACGGCCTCGATATTGATGACGTTGCCATCGGCAACGGCGTTGCGGTCCAGCAGTTCGCTGGCGCATTTTTCCAGCCGATAGTCTTGCCTGCTGCCCCCTACGGACAGCTCGACTACCTTGACACTGGACGACCCGATATCCACACCGACCGTAGTCCGGCGTAGAAGCCCCGACAAAATGCCCCGACGCAAGGTGACCCCCTGACTTTTGAACTCGCCCCTGGCTTGAACGCTCTAATCGGGCGAGCCTTGTTTCTTGAATGAAACGTTTGCTCTTTTATGTTGGTCGATTCTCACAAAATCCAGCATCGGTGGCAATGTGCCGAACTGGCGCCGAGTTCTTTTTGAGAAGCCCCTCACCAATCCGTTGCCAAAACCCCACGGTCGTCGGGTTCCCTTCCGTGGGCGCTTGTGCGCCTGCCCGCACCCCTTTAGCTGCACGCAACAGCGCCGTGCGTGCACGCATTCGCCACATTACATCTTGTAACAGCGCGATAGCGGCGCCCGCACCACTGTACGCCCGGGCGGGCCGATGCCGGAAGATATAATCCCGGGCACCCCTGACTAGGTATTTCCCTTATGGCCACCGCACAACACAAGCCGTCCCACCCTGCCCGCCGTCCGATCTGGACGCGGCTCATGTTCTGGGCGGTCGGACTGGTTGTCGCCGGTGCCGTCGTGATTGCGCTGCTGCTCGGCTACGCGCTGCTGGTGGCCGCGCCCAACCTGCCTTCGCTGGACACCATCACCGACTACCGGCCCAAGATCCCGCTTCGCATCTATACCGCGGACAATGTGCTGATCGGCGAATTCGGCGAAGAGCGACGCAACTTCGTGCCCATCGCCGAGATTCCGGACGTGATGAAAAAGGCGGTCCTGGCGATCGAGGACGACCGCTTCTACGAGCACGGCGGCGTCGACTTCGTCGGCGTGCTGCGCGCCGGGCTGGCCAACCTGCGCGGCGGGCTGTCGCAGGGCGCCTCCACCATCACCATGCAGGTGGCGCGCAACTTCTTCCTGTCCAGCGAAAAGACCTACACGCGCAAGATCTACGAGATGCTGCTGGCGTACAAGATCGAGGCCAACCTGAACAAGGACCAGATCCTCGAGCTGTACATGAACCAGATCTATCTGGGGCAGCGCGCCTACGGCTTCGACAGCGCCGCGCGCGTGTATTTCGGCAAGTCGGTGCGCGACGTGACGCCGGCCGAGGCCGCCATGCTGGCCGGCCTGCCCAAGGCGCCGTCGGCGTACAACCCGGTGGTCAACCCGCGCCGCGCCAAGGTGCGCCAGGAGTACATCCTGCAGCGCATGCGCGACCTGGGCTATATCACGCCCGACCAGTACGAGCAGGCCGTGCATGCCGAGCTGAAGGTGCGCACCGAGGGCAACGAGTTCTCGACCCACGCCGAGTACGTCGCCGAGATCGTGCGCCAGCTGATGTACGCGCAGTACCGCGAAGAAACCTACACGCGCGGCCTGACGGTCTACACCACGCTGACCAAGCCGGACCAGGACGCCGCCTATGAGTCGGTGCGCTCCGGCATCATGAACTACGAGCGCAAGCACGGCTACCGCGGCCCCGAGGCCTTTATCGACCTGCCTTCCGACCCGGCCGAGCGCGAGCAGGCCATCGACGATGCGCTGGTCGAGCACCCGGGCAGCGGCGACCTGCGCTCGGCCGTGGTCACCAGCGTGTCGGCCAGGCAGGTGAAGGCGACGCTGCTGTCGGGCGAAGTGGCAACCATCGAGGGCTCGGCGCTGCGCTTTATCGCGCCGTCGCTGTCGTCCAACGCGCAACCCAAGATGAAGATGCGCCCCGGCGCGGTCATCCGCGTGACCCAGGACGAGAAAGGCAACTGGTCGGTGACCCAGCTGCCGGAAGTGGCCGCGGCGTTCGTGTCGATCAACCCGCAGGACGGCGAGATCCGTTCGATGGTGGGCGGCTTCGACTTCAACCGCAACAAGTTCAACCACGTGACCCAGGCCTGGCGCCAGCCGGGTTCCAGCTTCAAGCCGTTCATCTACTCGGCCGCGCTGGAAAAGGGCTTCTCGCCAGCCACGGTGATCAACGACGCACCGCTGACGATCGGCCCCGATACCGGCGGCCAGGTGTGGGAACCGAAGAACTATGACGGCCGCTTCGAGGGCCCGATGACCATGCGCCGCGCGCTGGCCAAGTCCAAGAACCTGGTCTCGGTGCGGATCCTGCGCGCGATCGGCACGCAGTACGCGCAGGACTACATCACGCGCTTCGGCTTCGAGGCCGACAAGCACCCGGCCTACCTGCCGATGGCGCTGGGCTCGGGCGCCGTGACGCCGCTGCAGATGGCGGGCGCGTACTCGGTGTTCGCCAACGGCGGCTACCGCGTCAACCCGTACCTGATCCAGAAGGTGGTGGACGCGCGCGGCAACGTGATCTCCGAAACCCAGCCGCAACGCGCCGGCACCGACGCCGTGCGCGTGCTTGATGCACGCACCGCCTTTCTCGCCGACACCATGCTCCGCGACGTGGTGCGCATAGGCACCGCCAACAGCGCCAAGCAGCGCCTGGGCCGCAACGACCTGGCGGGCAAGACCGGCACCACCAACGACGCGGTCGATGCCTGGTTCGCCGGCTACACGCCCAACCTGGTGGCGATCGCCTGGATGGGATACGACCAGCCCAAGAGCCTGGGCGTGCGCGAAACCGGTGGCGGCCTGGCGCTGCCGATCTGGGTCGGCTACATGAGCAAGGCGCTCAAGGGCGTGCCGGAGTCGCCCGAGCGCCCGGCGCCGGAAGGCGTGCTGATGGTGGGCGGCGACTGGACCTTCGAAGAGAACGCCGGCGGCGCCGGGGTGGCTTCGGTGGGCCTGGGCGATCCGTGGCCGGGCAAGCCGGAGGAGTCGACCAACGCGCCGGCCGACACCGAGACCGAGAAGAAGAAGATCCTGGAGATGTTCGGCGGCGCCTGATCACGGCCGCCAGACAGCAGAAAGCCGGCCCACGAGGCCGGCTTTTCTTTTGCCCGCCAGGCAGGCTTTGCGTCAGCCCAGCGTGAGGGCCGCGCCGGCCTGCTCACTGACGTAGCCCGACAGCGCCGCGTACAGCTCGCCGCCGTTGCGGGTGTCGATCCAGCGCTCGCCGTCGCGGCGGAAGTGGAAGCCGCCGGCGCGCGCGGCCACCCACAGTTCCTGCATTGGCGCCTGGCTGTTGATGATGATCTTGGTGCCGTTCTCGAACTCCAGCTCCATCACGTTGCCGGTGCGGCTGATCTCAATATCGGCGTCGGCCGCGTCGGCGGCCGCCTCGACCGTGGCTTCGATGCGGTCCAGCTCCTGCGTGGCCAGGGCCAGGAACTCGCTTTCGCTCAAGGGGGGCATGCTAAACTCCGAGACCGCCGTTGCCGCCGCTGCCCGGACCGGGCGTACGTGGCGCGAACGGCTTTTTTGTTAAGAATCCTTCGGATGCCCGGCCGTTGCGCGTCGGACCATCCAACGCCTTGCCAACAGCCTAAAGGACGACCCGATGCTGCGTCGTGTTGCGATTGTATCGGCGTTTGCCGCCGCCCTTGCGATGCCCCTACTGGGCGGATGCGGCATCCGCGGGCCGCTGACCATGCCCAAAGTGCCGCCCGAGCCGACCCCGCCGACCGTGACGGATCCGGGCCTGGGCCGCGCCGATGCCATGCCG